>CALKHY010000179.1 GCA_937988795.1 uncultured Candidatus Saccharibacteria bacterium | reverse complement strand
TTTCCCTACACGACGCTCTTCCGATCTAGTGGGCAAAATCCTCGGCCTACCCTACCCTGGCGGCATTAATGTGTCGAAGTTGGCGGACAGCGGCGACGCTTATGCTTTTAAGTTCCCGAAAGCCAAGCTCACCGGTAAGTACGACTTTAGCTTCTCCGGCCTTAAAACAGCGGTCTTACGCGCCGCGCAGGAAGCAGTGGGCAAGGACTATTCTCTGCCATCCATTGAGCTGCCTGGACTTTTAAACGACGGACAGAAGGCCAACATTGCCGCCAGCTTCCAGCGCGTCGCCTGCGAGACGATTGTCGATAAGGTGATAATGGCATATGAAGAGTTCTCGCCAAGGAGAGTGGTAGTAGGCGGCGGCGTGGCAGCCAACAGCGAACTCAGGCGCCAGCTGGCTGAACGACTCCCCGCTCCCATCGAGTATCTCGACCTCAAACTTTGCGGCGACAACGGCGCCATGATGGCCACACTCGGCTGCTTCCACATAGCTGAAGGCAGACCCCCAGCCGACCCCTACTCGCTGGCAATCATGCCAAATCTCTCCATGTAATTTTGGCGGTAGTTTGCACAAAATTACAACACTTCAAGATAAAAATTTGGCTTGACGGTTGAGGCAACCTTGTCTATGCTTAACGCGCAAAAACAAAAACGTACCTAAAAAACGGGGACGCCTGCCCAGCCAACAGGCTTCCGATTCGGACGCGATGAGGAGCAAACAAAAAACGAACATTGGTCGAATTCTTACCCTCTGATTTGAGGTGGATGTATGGTGGGCTTTCACATGGAAAGTCTTGTTTGTATTGGACTGTACTTCAAGAGCCTTGATATCGCCTCTGTAAATGTGATATTTATACAAGGATACTGTGGAAATATTCAGTTGACCAGCCTCTTAGGCGTACGTATAGTAGTGGTGTAGGGGCCTGTCCCACCTGAAAGTCGGCTTCATGCCGTTGAAGGGTAACCTTCTAGGGTGACGATGGGCCTTTTAAGTTATCAGAATTATCTTATTGTTTGCCGTAAGTCTTTTTGAGGGGTAGCTGTAGTAGTTCCCCCAATTTTGATACCTCGACCTGTCGTAAAGATCGACCACCAACGGTATCTTTTTAGCCTCGAACAATGCGTCGTAGTATCGGGTTTCTCCAGCTTCAAATACTCTCTGTACTGCCCACAAGGCATAGTCTGGTATTGCAAGAAGAGGCTCCGACAGGGGAGTTTGCACATTGAAAACTATCTTGCATCTCGTCTCAGAACCGTGATTTTTAGCCAAAAACCTCTGTTTAGCCTTACGTGCAGCCGATTCTAGTACGGCCATACGGGTTGAGTTGCCGCGAGCCGCGACGTTAAGGACGAGCCGCTCCTTGTTCATCTTGTTCTTTAACAGATGCGACAAAAGATCGGCATAAAACTCATCTTCGTTGGCGTTATGTTTTGCAATAAACAAGCGCGATATCTTTCTGCCGACAAAAACCTCTAATGAAAAGGGCAGTTCTCTGAGAAAATCAAAGAACACTTTACGAACATCAGGATAATCGTCCTTGGCATGGAAGAAAAAGCCGCCCCTTTCTTGCCGCTTCTGCACACTGGGTAAACCCTTAAAAGATCGGAAGAGCGTCGTGTAGGGAAAGAG
>CALKHY010000178.1 GCA_937988795.1 uncultured Candidatus Saccharibacteria bacterium | reverse complement strand
GAAACGCCTTACCCAGTTGCGCGATACCGAACGGAATGTCCGGATAAAAACTGTCTACAACGTTCTTGAAATTCGTGAATATCCCTTGCGCGGTTTCCGGCCGCAGGTAGCTAATGCTACTCTCGTCCTCTACTGGCCCGACGTTGGTTTTGAACATCATGTTAAACTGGCGGGCTTCGCCGAAGGTATTTTCTTTGCCACAGTTCGGGCACTTGCTTTTATCAATGTGGTCTTCGCGGAAGCGGGCCTTGCACTCTTTGCACTCTACGAGCGGATCGGTAAAGGTGTCGACATGGCCGCTGGCCTGCCAGACCTTTTGGTTCATGAGGATAGCGGCGTCGACGCCGTACATGTCGTCGCGGCTTTCGACGAACATCTTCCACCACAAATTCATGATGTTGCGCTTGAGCTGCACGCCCAACGGGCCGTAGTCCCATGTTCCAGCCAAACCGCCGTAAATTTCTGACCCCTGGTAAATAAACCCGCGCCGCTTACACAAACTGGCTATATCTTCGAGAGAAACGTCACTCATGTAATGGTACCTTTCAAAAAATGTTAACTGGTTTTTGGATTGCAGGAAAAATTTAGCGTAGGCTTACGCCAACGCCCCGCACCGATCCGTAACCAGCTACCACTTTGAGTGTTTGCATCACCAGCATTATATCCTAAAGATTGCGCAAAATACAGCTTAACAGCCCCAACTATGTGGCTGGCGAATTCCCGTCAATACACGAGTTAAAGATTACCGCAAAGCCAAAACCCGCGCGGAGATAAAACCAATGGGGTCTACATCAATGGGGCGCTCCCTTCCCTCCAGCGGCTGTGCTATATCCTGTTGCAGCAGCAAATACCATTGGGAGGGCTGATCGTGCCTAAAACGCCGGTCGATGTGTTCTGCCGCAGCATCCAAATCACATTCCACCAGCGCTCCAGGAGCCAGCGAATCAACGATCGCTAAATCTGTGTCGCCCCCCTTAACTTTTACAACCGCCAGGCCATGACCCCCAACCAATCCGTGACTCTGGGTATAACCGGCAATCATAACAGCATCATACTGGACGATACATCTTGTGACGATATCACCTAAAAACTCTCTGGTAGTGCCGCGCAAAAAATCACCGCCTAGCGCAGAAAGCCGCGCACGGAATAAACCGCTCGTTTGCTCGAGGCGCACCTGCTCTTCGGAATCCATTTGGTCATGCGTCGCAAAATCGAGCTGCGCTTCCGGCCGAAGCGAGCCAACAACAACAGCGTGGCACAACCCCGTTGGGCCGCCCGCACTTTTGCCAGTCTCCGCCTCCATGCGTGCAAGCGTGGTCGACACATTTGCCCGCAACTTATCTATGTGCATTATTATATTATAACATATAACTCTAATTATGTCTATTTATCACAGTTCTCAGGAGGCTTGCACACTCGGACGCCAACGGTTGAACGTGGGCAATTTTGCTTAAATGCTCTGTACCATAAGACGCGAACGCCAGGCGCAGCAGTTTTATGTGGCCGGCCTTAAAGCGGCCTTGTGGCGAAACCACAAAAGCCATGCTGTCAAAATCGAAACTGTACTGCTTGTCGGCCTCTAGTTTGTGGCCGGCAGCGTCAATGTGGAGATTCGGCGTGTGGCCGCCGAGACGCAAGAGCTGAGCGGCAAACCAAAACTGTACCAGTTCACTTGGGATAGAAG
>CALKHY010000177.1 GCA_937988795.1 uncultured Candidatus Saccharibacteria bacterium | reverse complement strand
TTCCCTACACGACGCTCTTCCGATCTCCAAAAAATATTCTGCTGCAGCAACACCGGATAGCTCATCCGATACTGGAATAGTGATGACGGTGCTGTCGGCAGGACAGGCGATTGTGCAACTCCATGTCGCTTGGCCCAATATATCGACAGTTCCCTCAAGTTGCAAGAAAAAAGCACAAGAGTTAATCAGCTGTTAATCACTTTTGTTGAAACTGTGCATAACCCAATATCAGACGGTCACTGTTGGGCCTCGATAGAGAGTTGGTTAAGGGTGCCCGCGATTTGTCTGCCTAACATGGCCAGCACTCTTGCTATATCGCGGTCGCTGCGCTTAATTGCAATTATATTGCGGGGGATTAGCCATGGCGATGGCTCGCCCAAGCGTCGTAACCGGCCGGTTTGCAGGTAGTTGCGGACCATGAGGTAGGGGAGGGCGGCGATGCCTCTGTTTTGGAGGACGAGGCGGAGCATTATTTCCGGGCTGGTGGAGTAGATGGTTATTTCGGCGCTCAAGCCATACTTTTTGAGTGCGTTTTGGACGAGTTGGAAGGTGTTGGATGCTTGGTCGTAGGCAATGAAGTTGGGCAGGGTAGTGGCTTTGGGGTCAACGTGGCGGTCTGCATGGCAGACTACTACCAGCGGTTCGGTACCGACTGGTTTGGCTTCGAGGATGGACGGCAGTTTACCGTTGATTTGCTGAGCTACAAAGGCAACGTCCAGGTCGCCGCGTTCGACAGCCTCGGCAAGTACGCGCGAGTTGTTGACGACGACGGATACTTTCGCGCCCTCGAGCAAATCCAAGCTGGCGTCGCCCGAAAAGAGCGTGTCGGCGATGCTGTCCATCATGCCGATGCGAAGCGTCACAGGCTGGTTGGCGAGTTCTGCCAGGCGCAGGCGCAGGTTATCCGCATGTACGACCAGGTCTTTGGCTGCCTGGTATGCCAGCTTGCCAGCAGGGGTGAGTGCGAGCGGCCGCGAACCGCGCACTAAAAGCCGCGCCTTCAGCTCGCGCTCCAGCTTGGCGATGGCTGTTGAGAGGGCGGGTTGCGAGATGTGCAGCTCGCGCGCTGCCTTAGTAAAACTGCCGGCGTCTACCAAGTGCGCAAACTTCTTTAGCCGGTCTTCCATAAAAATAAATTATACAGTCCGGCTAGCTTATAACCAACATAATAGCAAGAGTTAGTAGTGAAGCGCCCGCCAAACTGGCAAAGCGGTCCAGGTAACCGCCGTGACCGGGTATCCGGTTACTCCACTCCACAATACCAGTGCGGCGCTTTATGTAACTATTAGACAAATCGCCAAGCGCCGAACCAATACCAACTGTTGCCACAAAATACCCTGGCACATTGTCAAAACATAACTCCAGCAGTGCAAAACCCAGTGCCGCGCCAAGAAGCTGTCCGGCCACGCCCTCCCAGCTCTTATTACTGTTAAGAACGCTTGGCAATTTATGTTTGCCTGCACAATTGCCAACAAAAAAGGCGGTAGCGTCTGATAAGACCGACATAGACCACACAGCCAAAAAGATCTGCGTCCCAAACGCTGCCACGCCAAATAGGCTCATCACCCCAATGCTAACCGCGCACGCATAGAGTACTGAACCAAGCCAAATCCGCTGCCCAACTACATCCAGCCACGCGCCCAACAATACAATGGCGAGCAATGCGATACGTACCCATTCATCCCCGTATGCAAAGGCGACCGCCGCCCCAAACAGCGGAATCCATAGCAAAATCTTGGTCTCGAGCTTGCTGCCGCGCAGACGTTTGCCACGCATGCGGTATAGCTGGGCTGTAAGCAAATAACCAGCGATGAAGATAAATAATGCCAGCAGTGTGAATTTAAGTAGCATACGTCCTCCTCATAAAATCACGAATGTTTTGACGGTGCGTGTATGTGGCAAACAGAGCAAGGAGCAGAACATACCAGACGAGCCGCGGATCAAAAACAGCAGCCCAAACCGGCAGCGACCACACTCCCACGAGCGAACCGGCGGCCGATTTGCGCCAGATGGCGAGCGTCACTAAGTAAACGGCGGTTGCGCAGGCGGCAAGCAATGGCGCTATGACCAGCAACACGCCCAGCCCAGTTGCAATTGATTTGCCGCCGCGAAAACGCAACCACACCGGGTAAGCATGGCCAATGATCGGCAGCAGCCCGATGGCCAGCAAGGCGGCATCTTCAAAGCCCAGCCACTTGGCGGCAAACACCGGCGCAAACCCTTTTAATACGTCCACAATCAACACAATAATGCCGTCGCGCCAGCCAAGCACCCGCACCGCGTTGGCAAAACCAATATTGCCGCTACCATGTTTTTGGATGTCGATATTTTTGCGCCAACCAAGCAGCTTGCCGGTCGGTACCGACCCGCACAAATACGCTAGAACCGCTAAAACAAAAACCGTTTGCATTTAGAATTACGTTCGCACTATACTACCCATAGATTACCAGAAAGGACAGGGGAATGCTGGGAACTTTAGGATTTTGCGCAGCCGCACTCGCTTTTTTGGCGTATGCCTACTCATCAGGAAAAATCGCCAATAAACCGCAGTTTGCCATCAAGTCGTACCGGTTGGCGTATATGGCCGCCGGCATTGCCAGCCTGATATGGGCGGTAGGTACGCTGGCTGGCAATAGCACACTTGAAGCCTTCGTGCTCGCAGGCGACGCTTTCATTATGGCTGCCACCGTACTACTGCTGCGCACAGTAGTACCAGCCAAGGACGCCAACCTTGCCAGTGGTGCCGTGGCTATTGTACTTGCGGGAGCACTGTTCTGGCGGGCCGTAGACAGCGGGGCAGATCCTGTGCTGCGCGACAATATTTTAGTATTTAACACGCCTCGGCCGTTCGCTGCGTTCCTAGCTATCGTTCTTCTGCTGATTTGGGTGCGCGCCAACGTATGTTTCTACCGGAAGGTTGTGGCGTCGACCCTCAAAAGTGATGTACTGCGGTACAGCTACTTCATACCGAACATCATGGCGTTTGTGGGGATCAGCAGCTTCCTGTTCGCTGAGAGGTCGCTGACCATCGTTCTGGGTTTTGCGACGGTCATCGTGGCCTTCCTGATACTGACTGGGTTCAATTATGCTGTCGTAAGCGCCGTACGCAAAGGAGCACATCATGGATAATGAACAGCGACAACAACCGTTTCAGCGTGCCGCACCAAATGAAACGCCGACGCCAACAGTGCCGACAGCGGTAACAAAATGGCAGAACCCGTACGAAATAACATTGCTCATCTTTGGCATTGTTGCGGTATTCAGTTTGTTAACCGGCAACGGCGACCTGCTCAGGATTGCCGCGATAGTGTTCTTGCTTGTGTCGCTTTACAGCATTGCGCGCGGCGTGCCCCTTAGGGGCGAGCCGGTCACGACAACCAGCGACGGCAAAGTCATCCGGGAAAAGCACAACTGGACACCCTTGCGCATCATTGGTCTGAGCATCCTGGTTGTCATCGGCCTGCCGATCCTGGGGTATCTTGCACTGATCGCAATGTTCATGGTCTTGATGATTAGCGGTGTTGGCGAGGCAGGTACCTGAGGCTTCCGGATCCGGTATGGCCGGCCGTTCCCACACCATACCACTGCTGTATCGGCTGGCGCGGCCCAAGAATGCCGTGCCGCCGCTTTTGGCGGTTTTGCTGGGATATACTGCTGCCGGCGGACAGACTTTTTCTGAGACTACACTACTGACCAGTTTATTCGGTGTGCTCTGTCTCAATTTTGCCGCCACGCTACAAAACGACCTTGCCGACAAGACAATTGACGCGAGCGCCAAGCGGCGCACGCCACTGCTGGACGGGCAGGTTGCGAACGAGCAGGTACATCTGGTCGGCGTCGGGCTGTCTATGCTCAGTCTAGCCGTGCCGGCACTGTTTGGTCAGACGGTCGTTTTTGTATCGCTGCTGGTCTACCTTATCCTGTGTTGGTTCTACAACCAGCCACCAATCCAGGCCTCGCGCCGGCCCATCAGCTCGATTGCGTTACTTGCTTTGTTGTTTCACACACTGCCGCTCCTGCTGGGCGTATACGCAGCCGGCGGGGAGGGTGATTATGTTGTACTGGCCGCACTGGCTATTGGTGGATTTGTGCAACGTTTTGCGCTCTCAATACTCAAGGATTACAAAGATTACGAAGCAGACTGGCAGCACAACAAACGCACATTCCTAGTAGCCTTTGGGGCCTTGACGACAAATCGCGTAAGCCTGCTAGCAAGCGCGTTTGGATACGCCAGCATCCTGACGGCCCTGATAATCGCTCCTGTGCCCGTTTGGGCCGTTATCATACTCGCGCCTATTGCTATCTACAGCACATCCCTGCGTCGTTCGCTGAGAACGGAGCAAAAATCATTCCCACGCAATAACAAACTGTTTCACCTCGCACTTGACGTCAATAACCTGTTCGATGCAGGAGTGATCCTATGCTTCTATACCTGGTAAATTTTATTGTCATTACCACCTCGATTTTACTGTTTATTTTGCCGTTTTTTGTGTGGTATTGGCTGGGCCATCGCGAAAAACTGAGCCTCAGCAGTTTTAATTTCTATGTCGAAAATTTCTTTTCGAGTCGGCAGGCCAACTGGCTGATTTTCGCCTGGGCGGCTGGCGAGGCAGTGGTATGGTTTGTCATACCGGAATTTTTACTCCTGTTGATCGTCTTCATGCGCATCCGCAAAAAACGACTCATGCTGCTGTATGACGTCGCCGGCACGGTATTTGGCACCATTGTAGCGCTGCTCATGCGACTGCCAGAGCACGCCATTAGCTCGCTCCCGTACATTCAGGACCGCATGGTTTCGCAAACCAAGACCTGGTACAACGAGATGGGCATTATGGGGCTGGTAAACCAGCCATTTTCCGGCGTTCCCTACAAAGTCTTTACGCATTTGGCGTGGCAGTACAAATACCATCTGCTGGCGTTTCTGGTGGTGGCGGTTGCCGTGCGGATCGTGCGTTACCTTATCGCATACGGACTGTTTTTGTCGCTCTATCCCAGGCTACACCATGTAGTTCGACGCAATTATGTGCCACTCTTCTTCATCGCGATCTTTATCTTCTCGATCCTGCTCCTGAAGACCTACAACGCGTACAGCTAGAATATAAATTCTAGTTATACCCATATCAAAACTATGTATTTGTTTTATATATCTGCCGGCGCTACGATGGAAGTCGGGTAACAACAAGGAGACTATGGCATGGGGAAGATTAAGGTCGCGATCGTTGGCGTCGGCAACTGCGCGTCGTCGCTGGTGCAGGGGATTTATTACTACCGGAACGCTAAAGACGACGAGTTTGTGCCGGGCGTAATGCACGTCAACTTTGGCGGCTACCACATTCGGGACATCGAGGTGGTTGCTGCGTTTGACGTGAATGAAAACAAGGTAGGCAAGGATGTGGCCGAGGCGATTTACGCCGAGCCGAACAACACCACCGTCTTTGCCAAGGTGCCCAAAATGGGCGTCAAGGTCAGCCGCGGCCCGGTGTTGGACGGCGTCAACAAATACACTGCCGAGCTGGTGCCGGTAAATGAAAAGGCCAAAGTGGCCGATGTTGTAAAGGTGTTAGAAGACAGCGGGGCAGAGATAGTGATTAACTACTTGCCAGTCGGCTCGCAAAAAGCCACCGAGTTTTACGCCGAGGCGGCGATTGCTGCTGGCTGCGGGTTTGTAAACTGCATTCCGGTGTTCATTGCCAGCAACCCCATCTGGGCTAAAAAGTTCGAAAAAGCCGGCCTGCCGGTGATCGGTGATGACATCAAGGCGCAAGTTGGCGCAACCATCGTGCACCGCACCCTCGTCAACCTGTTCCTGGACCGCGGCATGAAAATTGAGCGCACCTGCCAACTCAACACCGGCGGTAATACCGACTTCCTAAACATGCTGGAGCGCGAGCGCCTGACACATAAAAAGATCAGCAAAACAGAGGCCGTACAGTCGATGATCGAAGCCCGCGGCCAAACCATCGATCCAGAGAACATTCACGTCGGCCCGAGCGACTACGTGCCATGGCAAAAGGACAACAAGATTTGCTTTCTCCGCATCGAGAGCAAGCACTTCGGTGACGTGCCAATGCACCTGGACTTACGCCTCAGCGTCGAAGATTCGCCCAACAGTGCAGGCGTGGCCATCGACAGCATCCGTTGCCTTAAGCTGGCGCTGGACAACAAACTAAAAGGCGCTATCATCGAACCCGCCGCGTTCTTCCAAAAACACCCACCCAAGCAAATAGAAGACCGCACCGCCCGCCAATTAGTAGAAGAGTTCATCCAAAAATACAGTCGTTAAAACACGATCAGAAAACAAAAACTTGTAAACCTCTATTTGTAAAAGACAGGGTCTTTTGACCTAGGCTACACTACTATTGCCGTGCAGGACGATCGGCTGTAGAAGTGTCTCCAATAAGCCATGGATAATCGCTATGAATTCTCCTAAGAAATGCTATGGCAACAGGGGCGGCTGGAGAACCACAATATTTAGATTTAGTAGGGCCTAACAAGAAACTCAGGGCCTTTCTTAGTCCTGAGGGCCGCCGAGGGCCAAAGCAAAATTGCCCAAGTCGCTCCAACTGGCCGTCAATCCTATCAACCAACAAAGGCCCGATATCCGAGGCTACTCTGTGACGTACATCCTCTTGGGTTTCACGTAATCTATTTTGCGCATCTACAACGCCTTTTGCGGTTTCAAAAAGTCCTAGCATTTTTCTTAGATGAGTGTCAGGATCATCAACGACAGGCGCGCCTGCCGCAATTATGGCATCCAATTCTAGATCGACTACCTTCTGGTTGTGATCATATCGTGCAAGATCCACACCAAATGCCGCAACCTTCTCTTGAGTTGCTGCTTCTTCACAGGCTCCCGCAACAACGCTCTTTAATGCGATCAGTTGTTGCCTTAGATCACACGGCTCAACACAACTGCGACAATCACGTGTTATCATAATACTATTATAACACCCATTTAATCATCGGTCAAGTTTATTAATGAACTATATGGGTTTATCTTTTAACCCAATGAGCCAGCCGATGTAGGTGGAGATGATGTGGATCACGAACCACAG
>CALKHY010000176.1 GCA_937988795.1 uncultured Candidatus Saccharibacteria bacterium | reverse complement strand
CCAATATTTGGCCCGCCAGCCCCGCCTTCACCGGCAGAGTCACCAGGTTCCAACCCGGCTTCGGGGTCTATGGCAGCGCCGGTAGCGCTAACGGTTGAGTCGCCACCAACCAGACCATCAATAACGAGCGCGCCAACCAGACCAAGACCAAAGCCCTTACCGCCTGCCTTAAGGAAGCGCTTGACGCGTCCGCCCTTGGTTTCCATCTGACCATCACCAAGATCGCGCAGCTTCCAGCCGCCAAAGGACGCCTCTACTGCGATTGAGGCTGCGGCACCAGCCAGTCCACCAACGATATTGGACACAAATGGAGCCAGGGCGTCGACACCTTCGAGCGCCATACGCACACCACCACCGGTGGCCATGCCTATCAGCATCCTGGTCAAGGTTCGTTTAATAAACTTGCCCTTGCCACCCTGGCCGCCTGTTGCGGCCTCGGCCACAGTTTGTGCCCTTGGGTTTCCTACGGTTTGTCCTGCGGTACGTTCCTTCAGCTGCTTAGCAGCGTCAGCCACCGAAGGGGCTGAAGTCTCTTCTGTGCGTGGCTCCTCTGTTTTACTGGCGCTATCACGGCCAGGCTCTTGCTGTTCTGTACTGGTACGCTCCGGAACCTGGGCAATAGCCCTCACTGCATCTGGGCGTTCCTCGTCATCCTGGTCACCATTCGCGGCCTCAGACGGGTACACTCTACCGCGCTCAGGACGGACAAATTTGGCTTCGTATTCACGCCTGCGGGCTTCCCTAAACCGGGCTTCAGCCTCATCGGCTGCCCTGTTGGCGGCTTGACGCAACTCCTCTTCGCTGGCAGTGCCGACGTTGTTGCGCAAAAATTCGGCCCAGGTTTCGCGCCACACGTTTTCTGCCAGCATCTCTGTGTAGCCTACGTGGGTGGCAGCTGCATCATTCAATTTCAGGTCGGTCGAACCGGCTTCAATGCGTTTTTGCATTTCCTTAGCATAGCCCCTCTCGTAGCGGTCCCACAGATGTTCGTTGCGCTCCTGTGCGCCTGCTTCGATAATCCGCTCATGCAAACTTGGCTGGCGCAATGGATTTTCGCCAAACTGCTTGGGCAGATTTTCGCGAGTGCGGCGATGTGCGTCAGCGTTGCGGGCGGCCTCATCGGCAATCCGTTGCAACTCCTCAGGGGAGTAGAGGGAGTAGTCAATAGGTGCGGCTTCGGCAGCAATTGCCAATGGTTGCCGTACTGGGTCAGCCTCGCCACGGGGACGAGGTGCGCCTGCTGCAATTGGGGCTGCGGTGTCGCCTGCTGGTAATGCTAATTGTTCTGCCATATACTTCCTATCTTAAATTTGATTATTTTTTGTTTTTGTTTCTTAACACAAACATTTAAGCATAAAAGTAAATAAAAGTCAATAATATAAACACTCTCCTGCTTATAATTAATAATTATGAAACGACCCCTGGCGGGTCCTTGACGAGAGGGGGCGTGGATAGGCTTACGGCATGGGGCAAGCGTCGGGGCCGATAACCTCGGCGATCCAGGCGCGCATGGTGCTGGCGGGCGGGAACCTCAGCTCCGTGTCGGGGGTGATGAAACGGGCCTCTGACCAGCTCATACCCATGTATTCAAGGGTACGTTTGGTAAGTTCGTAACTTTGCGTCAGAGTGGGCCTGCTGCAACCCAGGTTCATCGCGTCCTTTTCTACCATGAAGATGATTGCGCCGGAGCGGGCAACGGGGTCGTATGCCGCGCCTGGGGTGAGGATCCGGTCCGGTTCCAGTTGTGGGGGTGGCGGCGGTTCGGGTGTTGGCGGAAATTCGGCAGTGGCCGGCTCACCAATAACCGGCGGCTGATGGAACACGACCTCGGGTGTTGGCTCCACGCGCGCCGTATCGGCCGGATCGGGAGTGCCAAAAATCCAGGCGCCAACAGCCAATGCAGCAGCGGCGGCGAGCCGGCGCACGCGGGCAAGGTAGTGGTTTTTGCGGCGGTGCGACCTGACAACGTGGCCTTCTGGCCACGGCAGTACATCAACCTCGCGCCAGGCGCCCTGGTGCAAGCAGACACTATTCGCTTCATTGACTGGCGGAATGGCGAGCGGTTCTACATCTACACATTAGTAGATCTCTACTCGCGGTGGGCATATGCCGAATACAAGCCAAAACTGAGGCAAAACGTGAGTGTGCAGTTTGTTCTCAGAGCGCAAAAGGCTGCGCCTTTTGCTTTCCGGATGGTGCAGACCGACAACGGCCCGGAGTTCGGCAAAGACTTTGGAGACCGTTTAGCCTGGAAGGGCATCCAGTTGCGTCACAGTCGCGTACGCCAGTCCAACGACAATGCCCACATTGAAAGGTTTAACCGGACGCTGCAAGACGAATGCCTGACCAAATTTCCATTGCCGGAGACAGCTAAGGAACGGCTGGTGTCGTTCCTTAGCTACTACAACAATGCTTAGACTGCATATTTTTTAGTATTAACTGTCGGGCACCGAGCGAATTGTTGCGAAGGTGCTGAGGGTGGGACGCTTATATTATTCGGCATAAGATGCCTAACAGCCTGGGCTGTTGGATCCT
>CALKHY010000175.1 GCA_937988795.1 uncultured Candidatus Saccharibacteria bacterium | reverse complement strand
CGATCTAGCGACCGTCACCGTTGCCGCCGCTGATGGTACCGCCCAGTGAAAGAACCAGGTTGTAGTATTCGTCGAGCAGGCGGAACGCACGCTGTCGGTCGCCCACCTGGCCGAGATCCAGCATTGGCTGAGCGCGCAAATGGCCGTCGCCCGCGTGGCCCCACAGAGCGGGCTGCAGATGGTTGCGTTCAAACAGCTGGTACAGGCCTTCGATGTATTCACGCAGGCGCTCCGGCGGTACAACACCGTCGTCGATGAGCGGCAGGGCGCGTGTCGAACCTTCGGTGTGCGAAATGTACGCCGATGACGACTGGCGAATCTTCCACAGCCGCGTCTGCTGGAACGGATCGGTTTCAACCTGGACGTTGGTTGCCAGCTCCTCGAGGATCTTGCGCGACCTCTTGGTCATCTTCTTTTGCAGGCGCTCGCTGGGATTATCAAACTCTACAAACAGTATCGCCTTTGGATATGGCTTAGGTACGGCATCTTTGAGTAGGTTGGCGTTGATCTTTTCGACCGCCTCAAGCAGGTAGCCGTCAACCATTTCGATGGCACTCGGCATCTCCGGCAGGTCGCGCAGCTCGAGCACGGCGCGCTGCAACTTGTCGAGGTCGTCGAACGTAGCCATAATGAGCGTTGTTGCCGGATTGAATTGTTCGGTTTCGAGCGCGATTTCTGTAATGACACCGAGCGTACCCTGACTGCCGACAAACAAAGGTGTGAGGTCAAGCGAACCGTCGCGGCGCTTGACGTCTTCCAGGAAGTACCCGGCGGAATTCTTCGTCACATTCAGGTTAATTTTGTCGATCAGGGCCTGGTTTTCCTCGATGAGTGCGTCAATAGCGCGATAAATTTCGCCTTCAAATGTAGCCAATCCAAGCTTCTTATTGAGCTCGCGCTTGTTCAGGCGGCCGGTTTCGATGACTTCGCCGTTGGCGAGCACGACGCGCAGCGACCGTACGAAATCGCGGGTCGAGCCGTACTTGACGCTCTTTTCGCCGCCGGCATTATTAGCCACGGCGCCGCCAATGGTTGAGTACTCCAGCCCCGGCGGGTACGGTGGCAGGAACCGGTCGTGCGTATGCAGCGTCTGCTGCAGCTTGCCATAGTTGGTACCTGGCTCCACGACCACCACGCCGCTCTTTTCGTCGAGCTCCAGAATACGATGCATGTGCGCAGGAAACGCCAGGATGATACCGTTGCCCAGCGCCGCACCGCCCTGGTCGGTACCGGCACCGCGCGCCGTCACCGGAATCACGCGGCCGCGCTCGGCCAACTGCCATGTAAACCGCATTACTTTACGCACGTCATTTTCGCCGCGCGGATACACGATCACAGCCGGCGGCATCGCAAAAATACTGCCGTCGGTGGCAAAATACCGGCGAGCATCCGCCGAAACCATCACTTCGCCAATTAGATGTTCTTGCAGGTAATGTGCTACCTTGCTCATAAATCCCCTGATCTTAAGGACGGAAAACCGCTTGCTGAAACCATCATACCATAAGCTTTACATGTATAGCGTGGCTAAACGAGGAAAAATGTAGCCGCGGCAAGCGCCACAGCAACGACGAGCAAGCCGATGAGCAAACCGGTTTTGCCGCCTTGCTTGGCCGGCTGTGCTGGCTGAGTATCCGTTGGGGCCGATGCCGGGGCGGCAGGATCAGCAACAGGTGATTCTGGCGGTGCAGGCTCTGCCGGAGTTGTTGCTTCTGGGGCAGTCGGTGCCTGGGCGGCAGGATCAGCCGAAGGAACGGCCGCCGGTTGCTCCGAGGCCTGGCCCGGAGCAGCCCCCTGTGACACAGGATCGGCCGGAGCCACCGGATTGGCCGGCATTGTTGGCTCAGTCGGGGCGGTGTTGGCCGGTACTGCCGACGGGTCGGCCGGCGCCTGGTTTTGGTTCTGCGGTTCGTTAGGATTCATGCTATATCCCCCTTCTAAAAAAGATAATGCTAACAATGTTGGAATTATAACGTAGGAACGGAGCAAATAGAAAGTTTACTTTCTATTAGCGAGTACCGCACGTTATATGGATTCTCTGAATCCATATAACGACGTAGGCGCGGAGCTAAAAAGGTTCACTCTCTTTTGTTGAGCACCACAGGTTATATGGATTCGCCAAAATACATATACTAGGAGCGTAAAGTGAGCCTTGTTTAGTGGACACCAGTACACAAGTTGGCAGAAACTCTTAAATTAATTGCAAATGGTTGGTTTAAATTAATTTGGACACTACGTGCAATTTGTCGGCAAACTTTAATTGCAGGTCGCGGTTTGGACAATATCGAAGCCGTTGGAACCCCCAGAAAATCATATAAAACAAGATGAGATCATCTTTGCGAGAGGTCCATCTTATACCAGTGGCGGCAATATAAGCACTGCGTAGACGTTCATATATGGCGTACCCATATGTCTTTGTGATTTCCTTAAACCTAAAGTACGCTATGTCCAATAAAGGATCGCCTATTAGTGCGTCCCCAAAATCTATAAGTCCTGTATACTGCGTTCCGTCAACAAAAATTGCTGACATGGCAAAATCGCCGTGAACCAGCACGCCCTGTTCTAACTGTATGTCGGGCAGAAGGTGCGACCAGTAAGACCTCAATACCTCTAAGTCTTTACGCGTAAGGCCGCCCATGGGCTTAATGTCATGCACAGCAGATCCTGCATCATCTAAGAACGAATGCCAGCTTGCATGACTACCCACATATTCCCCATCAACAACTCGCGTATAGCCAAACCCTGGGAGGGAAATGGTATGGCAACGCGCCAAATCATTTGCAATGCTTGCAAAAAGCTCAGCGTTGTCAAATAGCTGTTCGCGGTCGTCCATCTCACTGCCGCGGAGCTGGGTCATTAAAATGATATCCTCATCGGCAAAAAGCACCTGCGGTACGCTCACACCTTTGGCTCGAACTAATCTATAGGCAAATGCCTCAAAACGATACTGCTGTTTGCTAGCCAAGACGCGTTTTTTTACTACCAGCCCACCCTTGGCAAACTCACCTGGCAATTGATATATCACACTCCCAAGACTATGCTGTACGGCAACTACTTGTTGCTCTGTTTCATTCATCTTTATTTTTCCTGTAGCTGTTGACCCTATCAATTATGCCATCAATTTCGTCGTTGGTACACAATATTGCAAGGTCACGCAATACCTCCTCATCGTTCGGCGCATGCACCGCCTGACCTGCGTAGAATAAAAGCGGAATATCTACTTCGTTATGCATGTCATCTGAGGGAATAAGCCCCCTCACAAGATGTCTATACGAACCTATGGGGTCTAGTGCGATCGCTCCAATAGCTGTCTTAAACCGATCGGGGCGCCCTTCTATGAGATGCGCCTCGAGCGGACGCAAGGCTACATCGCCGCGGAGCGTGTTGGCGGTACGGACCCCCTGCCAGCCCGACCACGCTAATGTCGGGGACACTCGTGTTGGCCGCGACGGGCGCGGTAGCAGCGCCCGCAGTCTCGGCCGACACCTTGCCTTCCAGCATCCTTAGCAGCGCCCCGACGCCGAAGACGCTTACCACTGCCAAACCGGCCGCCTTGAGGAACTCCATGCGGCCCATTTCCTTATGTAGTAAGGATTCTAACTTGTTAAGCATACTCCCTCCCCCTTTAACGCTTACATTACCAGCATACGCCCGAAGCGCCCCGGGTGGGCAATACCGCTTATGATTGCCGAAGACGGCGCATCATCTTATTTGTTTGATTTGCTTGACATGCAACTCAGCGGTTGCATATACTTAAGGTGCATGTATGGACAAAGATGCAATATTCAAAGCCCTGGCCGACCCCACACGCCGCCTCATACTGGACGAACTGTCCGAGCGCCAAGAGGAAACGCTATACGAGCTGACGGTCCGGCTCGTCATGCGGCACAAGCTGGCCATCTCGCGCCAAGCCATAGCCAAACATATCGGCGTACTGGAGGCAGCCGGATTGGTGCGTTCTCGAAAACGGGGCAAATATCGCGTGCTTATGTTCAACAAGGAGCCAATTAAAAAAATTATGGAGGGATGGACAAAACCATGAGCAGCAAACCAGAACCATACGTCAAGCGGCATGCCGACGGAACCGTTTGGGCAAAAGGCACTACGGTTGACGGCGTTGCCCACGGCTACTTCGAGTGGTTTAGAAAAGACGGCAGCAAGATGCGTTCGGGCTATTTCGAGCACGGCAAGCCGACCGGCGAGTGGACAACGTACGACAAAAACGGCCAGCCGTTTAAAACGACTGACATGACCGGCAAAGACGCCGGCGAGCAAAAAATCATCTAAACCGCACGGCAAGGAAAGGGCTTTGTTATGAGAATTGTGGTAACCAATGTTTTTGTGCGCGACCAAGAAAAGGCGCTCAAGTTCTACACTGACGTCCTGGGCTTTGTCAAAAAGCAGGACATGCCGGCGGGCGAGTTCAGATGGCTGACCGTTGCCTCGCCCGAAGACCCCGACGGCGTGGAGCTACTGCTCGAACCAAACGACAATCCGGCCGCCAAGGCGTACCAGAAAGCCTTGTTCGAGCAAGGCATACCGGCGGCGTCGTTCGGCGTCGACGATGTCGCCAAGGAATATGAACGGCTCAAAGGGCTCGGCGTCACCTTTACCATGGAGCCAACCAGCATGGGCCCGGTCACCATGGCCGTATTCGACGACACCTGCGGCAACCTCATCCAAATCGCCCAGAAAAACCAAAAAATCTAGCTAAAGAGTCCGCCGCTCAAGAGACGGATCAATGCTGGGGGTCGGCGGCTGGCTTGCTGGCGCAGGAACCGCAGTATCACGGGCGTACCGAAGGCCAATGCTATGCCAATGCCCGCGATGTGCCCCAGCCGGCAACACTCTGTTTCTAGCGCCCGGAATGACGGTATCGGCCGG
>CALKHY010000174.1 GCA_937988795.1 uncultured Candidatus Saccharibacteria bacterium | reverse complement strand
TCTTTCCCTACACGACGCTCTTCCGATCTATCAATAAAGAAACTACTGGCCTTACCGTCCCCGTGCCTCGCGCAAGTAACCCCATCCTGACACCAGACTATACACTGGCTATTATGTACGGGCTTCTCACCCCTGACGAACATGACGGCAGCCTATTTAACGGAGTTATTGATTATGCATATCCGCCAAATCAAGATATCGCTATCCGCGGCCAGCAACTAACAGGCTCGATTGCGAGCAATACGTATGAACTCGCTGCAAACCAAGCATACGAACTTTCAATGACCTCCGATCCAGTCATCTTAGGCACATTCATGAGCGACGCTAACGGTAGGGTGTTCTACGACGTGACAATACCGGCAGACACACAGCCCGGTTGGCACACCCTACACCTCAAGGGGCGAACCGCTGATGGACGACCCATTGATGTGCGTCAAAGCATCTACGTTGCCGCATCAGAGGAAGACTGGGATGGTGACGGCATCCTCAACGAAGACGCACCGTGCCAGATCGCCATGCCCAATGAGACAACGGGCGAACTAGACTACAACTGGTGCGAAAACCCAATATCTCCATCGAATGAGAATCCTCCCCAGAACGGAGGCGGCAAGCCAAAACACCCCAAAGACAGCAAACATAAACACGATGAGCATAAACAAAAGAATAATCATCACAAGCATCATAAACACCAGAACAAGAAAAGCAACAACAAAAAACATGACGATAAAAAGAATAACCACACGAAAAAACAGTCAGCTCCCCACGACGTCAAAAAACAAAAACATGACGAGAAAAACAGCTACAGCCCAGTATCGTTTAGTGGTAAGCTGTGGAATATAAACATAACCATCAAAAATACATTATGGCGCTGCTTCGGAAAATAATCCCATTCACAAAACGGCATCCTTGGAAGGCCGGTTTACTCCTACTGCTTCTTATCTTTCTGGCGACAGTATTAATTACCAGCATTCGAGACTTTATCGCCCGGAAGCAGGTCGCCAACAGCATGGACAAACTATACCAACTATTTCACACCCAGGGGCCCGGTCAAGCTGAAAGATTTAGCGACTGCTGGAGATTGCAAGAGAAGACTGGACCGGGTGCCAAAATATGCGAAGAAAACATAAAAGTAACTATTGCGATTGATCGGGGTGCACCTCCTAGCTATCCCGTAAATGCCGAGAAAGCGGAAATTGATGCGGACAATAAGCTCGCCACCCTGTCCGCAATCCTTCGATCCGCACAGGATTTTAAGCCAAATGACCTACAAGGCGGATTGCCGGATCGGGTGCGAATATACGACGGTTCAACTTCATTCACCCGTGGCTCATATACATATAGGCACACAAATAGCGGCACAAAATGCATTGCAAACTACGATTACAACAAAGAAAAACTCCAATTAACTTTGCGTTTTTATTGCGACACTACTTCTTGGCTTACAAGAAATTTAAATATATAGGCTTCTTATGCAGTCAAAGACCGAGTCCAGCGTTGCCAGAACTATCCTCGTATACATAGCATCCCTGTCGGCGATTATTGTTGTCATGTTGCTTGCTTATGCATTTATGTTTGGACTCGGCTCTTATGAAACTCGCATAACGCTTGCCAATTTGACCACCGGAGCGGGCTGTGTGGCCGGCATCTCGATGCTAATGTTGGCCTTGCGCAGGATGAGCTTACGAATTGTCTCCGTCTGGGGGCGTGTGTGGCGGTCGGCCGTATATACCGCATCAATGACCGCAGTGCTCTACTATTTTGGGGCCTTTGCCAACCAAATCTTTAGGGTATGGTGCGTCGGCTTCTGGGGCGAACAACAAGGCTGCTTTAGTGATTTAATGGGTTGGAGTATATTTATAATTCCGGCATTTGCCTTAAGTATATTGCCATGGATATTTATTTACTGGATCATTTGGGGTGCTATAGATCTTCATAAAAGACTAAACCGCGGCCATATCGAAAGCAAGGACAGTCAACCCCCTAAAGAGCGCTTTTAGGCCGGCTGCGCTTCTTTACTGGCAGGCTGTTTGGATTCCGGCTTAAGGGGCGGCAAGAGCTTGGCCTTGGGGAAGGTAAAGCCGAAGGTGCTGCCCTTGCCTTCGGCGCTCTTGAATATCACGGCGCCGCCTTGGGCAATAACAACCTTCTTGGCCATAAAGATGCCGAGGCCGGTACCATCTGGCCGGGCGTTTTTGGCATTCGAGGCGCGGTAGAACTTGGTGAACAGATGGTGCTGCTCGTGCCTTGGCACGCCGATGCCGGTGTCCACCACCCGGAACTCGACACTTTTGCCCTTGTCTTCCAGGTACACGTCGATGCTGCCGCCGCTCGGCGTGTAGTAGATGGCATTGTCAACGAAGTTCATGATGACTTGGCGGATCTTGGTTTCGTCGAGCATGAGGGTTGGGAAGCGCTCCGGCTTGTGGTACTCCAGCGTCAGGCCGCGACTTTTAATCGTCTCTGTCAGCTGCTCCAACTCTTCTTCGATCACCTTGTCGAGCCTGCTCTCAACCGGCTCGATGATAAACTTGCCAGTCTTGAGCCGCGAAACGTTCAAAAGGTCGGAAATAAGGTACACCATGCGCTGCGAACTCAGGAACGCCTGCGTCAACAGCTTGCGCTGCGTGGCATTAATCGGCCCAGCGTCGCCGTCCAGCACCATGCTCACATACCCCTTAACAGAGGTAAGTGGTGTCCGAAGCTGATGGCTAGCCATACTAATAAAATCGTCTTTGGTTTGGTCCAATAACCTCAACCGCTGGTTGGTCACCCTAAGCTTGCGCGTAGCTTCGTCAATCTCCTCCTGTAATGTTACATTAAATCTCTTAATCTCCTCGAAATGCAAAGCATTCTGGACTGCCACAGATAGAGCGGCAGCCCCGGTACTCAGCAATCTCATATCTTGCTGCAAAAATGCCATGCCATTTTGTTTTTGGCCCAAAACCATAAAACCAATCAGCTCCTCGTTAGCACGAAGTGTAGCTACGACCTCCAGGCCATACTTATCAAGCAGCTCTTTCAAGTGGCCGTCTTCCATATCATCAACCCTAAAAACGTCTTGCTGACTGAGCGACTTCAAGGCTTCTGCAAGATGCTCATAATTACCCCCTGCATTACCCCCTGCAAGTCCTACTACCCTCTCCAAACGTCCCTTTTTGTCGAACAGAATAAATACACAGAATGCAACTTTAAAGGTTTGCTTGAGAAGAGAGCTAGATTGCCCCAATATATCACTTAAATCAATATTATTTGATGTAATAACACCTAAATTATCAATCACATCTTGTGAATTGTAGCTAGTCTTAAAGAATACTCTATTTGCAACTGTGGCAACGAATTCTTTAACGTACTCAAAAGTAAAGGCAACAATTAGGGTGGCGACAAGACTGATAACCACTATTTGCGGTTCGACTTTCTGGCCATTTAGAAAAAGAAGGCTAATAGATATAACGAGTACACTATACAAAAGAGCAGCCAATCCGACGGTAAAGAAATAGGCAAGACTTCTAGCCAGCACCAGGCGTATATCGAAAAGCTTCCTTTTAAATATTGCCAAATAGATACAGAGGACAACCGAAAAAATCCCAAGGTATCCCAATATGTTTAGCGCCTGGATTGTACTTCGGGATGAGAATAATTCGGGAAAGATCAAGTTTGTTAAAACGTTAGTTACAATTGCTATCAAAAATCCTAAAACAATCAGGCCTAATCGTTTCTTCTCCCCCTTTGATGCACGCAAATAACCCGCCACCAACATCCATGTCGTTAGCGACAAGTAGAGATCGGAAGAGCACAC
>CALKHY010000173.1 GCA_937988795.1 uncultured Candidatus Saccharibacteria bacterium | reverse complement strand
CTGGAGTTCAGGCGTGTGCTCTTCCGATGTGTCTGATTGTCGTAGAGCGCTCTGTTGGCTATCAGACGATCCGACTATTCGACTATTCGACATTATTTTGCCTCCTTTGGGTACGAACCGAGCACTTTGACAAACAGCGCCTGATTCTTCATGGCCTCAAGTGCCCTGGCAATCGGCTCGTCTTCCTGATGCCCATCTATGTCAATGTAGAACACATAGTCCCACAGGCCAGTGGGCGACGGCCGTGACACCAGCTTAGTCATGTTGATGCCAGCATCCGACAAAATGGTAATGAGTTTGCCGAGCGAGCCTGGCGTGTTGGGCACCGAGCAAACAATCGAAGTCCGGTCGTTGCCGGTTGGCGGCGTTGATGCAGTGCCGAGCATGAGGAAGCGAGTAGTGTTGGCCTTGTCGTCTTCGATGTTCGCTGCGAGCACTGGCAGGGCATACTCTTCAGCTGCCAGTTTACCCGCAATGGCGGCCACGTTTGGGTCATCCTTTGCTGCCTGCGCGGCCAGGGCGTTACTCTCCATGGCTTGATGCTTGGCGTTCGGCAAGCGCTTCTCCAGCCACTCGCGACACTGAGCGAGTGCCTGCGGGTGGGCAGCAACGGTTTTTATCTCTTCCAGTCGCTTGGCTTTGGATAACAGCTGGTGATGGATCGGCAGATCGAGTTGGCCGATAATCCTAAGCGACGTCTCGAGCAGCAGGTCGTGTGTGCGGTTGACCGGACCTTCGGTGGAGTTTTCTATCGGCACGACCGCGACGTCCACATCGCCACTCTCGGCCGCCTTTACAACCTCGTCAATCGTAGTGTAAGGAACCAGTTCGGCCGGCACGCCGAAGCGCTTCCGGGCTGCTTCTTCGGAATACGTACCTGCCGGGCCGAGATAGCTCACGCGCATCGGCTGCTCCAGCGACAAGGTACAGGCAATGATTTCGCGGTAAATAGCTTTTAGCGATTCGTCTTTAAACGGCCCAGTGTTGGCCTTTAGCACATTCGCAATCACCTGCTCTTCGCGTGCCGGTGCAAACTTAGGCCCATCGCCTTTTACCTCGGCAACTTTCTTTGCCAGGTTGGCACGTTCGTTCAGTAGTCTCACAATTTCTCTATCAATGGCATCAATCTTATCACGCAGTTCGCCCAGATTCATAACTTCTCCTTTCCAAGTTGACGGTTGATGGACTCAAGCGTTCGCATAAACTTCTCGCGGGCCGACCTGGCGTACGGATTGCCCGTCTCGATGGTTCGGAACAGGCTTTCGGTATGTGATGCATCAAAGGCTACCAGATCAAGCAGCATTTTGAAAGATGGCGCCTGGAATGGGCTCTCTTTGAGGCCGTACTCAGCAAGCCCCCGCGCCACAAAGAATGTGAGCGCATGCACGTCAGCCATAATGCGGTCGTGCTCATCGCTCGTCATACGCTTAATAACAAGCCCGAGCCTCTCTTGGCAGTACCTGATTGCCGTCGCTGCTTTGTCGCCGTACGCGCCGGTTACAATGAGTGTGTGTCCGGCAGTGCCACTGACCGCCGACTGCGGGCCAAACATCGGGTGGGTTATGAGCAGGTTCTTGTGCTCCGGCAGATCGGCCCGCAGACGTCTTTCGGCCTCAACTTTAACCGAACAAACATCAACTACCAGCGTATCGCTGCGCAAGGTGGGTCGTAAAGCCACCAACACCTGGGCATAGGCCGCCAGTGGCACGCACAGCAGGACGATATCGGCCTTAGCAATCTCGTCTAGCGATACTTTTTGCACGCCTTCAGGCACACCAATGCTCCTGTTATCATATGCTATAACTTCGAGGTCGCCATCCTTAGCCATCGTAGCCGCTGCGAAGTGGCCGAAATTCCCAAGGCCAATGATGCCGATTGTTGTTTTTCCAGTACCCGTCGCCATACAAATCCTCCGCCATTTAAAAAACCCGCCTGCAGCGGGTGTTTGATGCTTGTTCTTTGCTCTTTTGGATTACACTCAAACAGCCGCTGCCAAAAGCGGATCAACATAAAAGAAAAATGCGGCTGACTTACATATCATACTGCGGCTAGCGTACCACAAATTATATCATTTGCAAAAATATACAGCTAAACCGCATTGTCAGGCCGCTCAGGAGGTTGGTACGACTCACCGCCACACCACTTGAGTACGGCAAGTACTTCTTTGGGATCTGAGGCGAAGAAATGCGACCCTTCTGGACCATATACAAGCACACCGCCGTTTTCTTCGCGCGCACCAAGGATATGCTGCGCAAGCCACAAACCGTTTACGGCGGGCACAAACGGATCTCCTTTCGCCAGTGCCACTAAGGTTGGAACCTGTATTTTTCGAGGATCAAAACCCCAGGGGCGCCGATGAATCATCAGACTGTCAGTATACCAGCCCATCCACGTCGGATTGCTGTCGAGACATAAGCCCATAACATAACCGGCAAGCACTTGTTCTCTGAGACGGCCATCATACCGCAATAAGAGCACACTGTCGTATTGAGACAAATCTGGACCAATCTCTACATCGAGCAAGACCTGTGGCCCTTCCTCGTGCATGCGCCGAACACGCTCGTCCAGCTCGTGCTTCAATTCATTCAACGTACGCTTATAATCTCTGGTGTTAGCGTCACCAAGCTCGAGAAACCGCTGCTCGCCCAACTCATCCGGCGGAGCCGGAGAAACGAGTGCTGCTGCCCGGATAACGCGTTTTGACAGAGCGGCACAAGCAAGGGCGAACGGCCCGCCGCCGGAACGGCCCACAACGCTTGCGCGCTCAACCTCAAAATAGTCAAGAACTGCCTCGTAGTCTCTTGCCGCATCCTTGAAGGTATAGTCTTCGTTTACCGGGTCCGACCCGCCGTAGCCGGGGCGGTAGTAACCGAGCAGCCAAATTCCTTCCTCTTGCAGTTGCTCGTGCGTTGGCCGCGGCACTTCAGGACTGCCAGGACTGCCGTGGAACAACACCGCCGGATGGCCGTCGGGTGCGCCGGATGCGCAGGCAATAAGCAACCGACCCCTTACCCGGATCTGATGCATTTCGGGCAAGGGGCCGGTTAGGCGCGGAGATTCCCACGCACGTTCAGGCATACACCAACTTTACTTAGCGTTCTTGGCGATGATAGCCTGGGCTACGTTCGGCGGGACGTCGGCGTAGTGGTCAAGCTCCATGCTGGAGCTGGCGCGGCCCTGGGTTAGGCTGCGGAGGTTGGTTGTGTAGCCGAACATCTCAGCCAGTGGCACGAACGCGGTAATTTCCTTGATGCCTGGCGTCAGGTCTTCCATGCTTTCGATGCGGCCGCGCTTACTGTTAAGGTCGCCGATGACGTCACCCATGAACTCCTCAGGAGTTACCACAACAACCTTCATGATCGGCTCGAGCAGTACTGGGCTGGCCTTCTTCACAGCCTCTTGCAGCGCCATAGAACCGGCAATGCTAAAGGCCATTTCGGAGGAGTCAACCTCGTGGTAGCTACCGTCGTAAATCTCGGCCTTGATGTCCACTACCGGGTAGCCGGCGATAACACCGTTGGCCATAGCTTCCTCGATACCCTTGCGGACAGCCGGGATGTACTCGTTCGGCACAACACCACCCTTGATGCTGTCGATGAACTCAAAGCCCTTACCAGCCTCGTTCTGGAATACACGGATCCAAACGTGGCCGTACTGACCGCGACCACCGGTCTGGCGGATGAACTTACCTTCGGCCTCGACACCGTCCTTGCGGATAGTCTCGCGGTAGGCAACCTGCGGCTGGCCGACGTTGGCCTCAACACTGTACTCGCGCTTCATGCGGTCGACGATAATCT
>CALKHY010000172.1 GCA_937988795.1 uncultured Candidatus Saccharibacteria bacterium | reverse complement strand
GGAGTATGCCAGAAAGCAAGGCGTGGTGACGCCGGTGAAAGCGGGCGCTGCCATTGCGGAGTACCAGGCACTGCAGGCCATGCTGCTGCCCTCGTCCAACAACATAGCCGACGCCCTGGCTGTCTGGGCGTTCGGGTCTATTGAGGAGTATGTATCGTACGCAAACAGCATGCTCAAAGATTTAGGGTTCACCAAGACAACCGTAGCCGATGCCAGCGGCTTCTCGCCCATGACCCAAAGCACTGCCAGTGAAATGGTAGAGCTGGGCTTCCGTTTTATCGACAACCCTGTGCTTTTGGATATAGCCAGACAGCTCGAGGCCGACATACCGTACGCGGGCACAATCCGCAACAACAACAGTAGTATCAACGACGAACACATTCTGGGACTCAAAGTGGGGTTTACCGACGAGGCCGGTCGGACATTTATAGTTGCCGACTTTTCAAGCGCTGGCGGCGAGGACGTTGCGATAGCGGTAGTATTAGGCGCGCCGGATTGGCAAACGCTGTTTGGCGACACCAAGGCATTGCTGTTGTCTGCCAGAGACGCATACCAAAGCATGCATGCGGGTGATGATGGCGCTCGCTAGCGGACCGGTAGGCCGACCTGGTCTCCGGTACACCTGTCGTGGTACGATTAGGGCAAGATGACCGACGAAATACGAGACAGGGTGGCGGCGTTTTTCCAGCAGTATCCTAAACGGGTATACACCAAAGGACAGATTATTGCGCATGCCGGCGAGGAGTTGGAGGGCGTGCTATACCTGGTAGAAGGACGGGTGAACCAGTACGACATCGCCGTCAACGGCAGCGAAGTGGTGGTGAATGTTTTTAAGCCGCCGGCGTTCTTCCCGATGTCGTGGGCGATCAATAAAACGCCGAACCAGTATTTCTTTAAGGCTGCTACGCGGGCAGTGGCGCATCTGGCGCCGGCCGAGGAGGCGGTGGCGTTTCTCAAACGCGAGCCAGAGGTGACGTTCGACCTTTTGGCGCGCGTATACCGCGGCACTGACGGGCTGTTACGGCGTCTCGCGCACATCATGGGTGGCGACGCGCGCAGCCGGTTGATTTTTGAAATCCTGGTTACCGCCCACCGCTTCAGCCAGGACGACGCTGACGGCGCATGGCGTATCCCGCTTAAAGAAGGTGAGCTGGCAACGCAAACCGGCCTGACGCGCGAGACGGTCAACCGTGTGATCCGCGACCTGAAGGCTGAGGGTTTGGTGCAGGTAACGGGCGCCAAACTTGTCGTGCCGGACATTATGCGGCTTCAGGAAGAGCTGGGCACGGATTTGTAGTCTGACTGTCCGATAGTCTGATCGTCTTATAGTCAAATAGTCGGAGCGGTTCTTATCCGACCATAAGACAATTCGACTATCAGACGATACGACAATAACACAATCAGACAATGTAGAACTTCATAACCATGATAAAGGCGATGGTGAGGGCGAGAACTATCCAGGCGAAGGTGTCGGCGCCAGCTGCAATGCCGCGCTGAAGTGCCGCGCGGCCGCGGTCGCTAATTGGCAAGTCTGTAGCATTGATGCGCAAGAAACCCCAGTTCAGCAGCATCAGGCCGCTAAAGCAGAACAGACAGTACAGGCACAGGCTACCGATCACAAACGTGCTTTGCGACAAAAACCACATGCCAAAGAACAGGGTAAAGAGTGCAAGTGCGTGCACGCCCAGCCGGAACCCCCGCGCCAGCTTGCCGCCGGTTAGCCCCGCCAGTCCGACCGTGCCGAAGATGGTAAACAGCACCATGCACATCAACGAATTCGGAAACCCGAACACCGAACTCTGCCAGGCGTTCAGTACATTCGTGCAGCTAAATACGCTACCAAGATCGCACACCAGCTGCGTGCCAGGGTTCTTGAGCAGCGTCAGCTTCTCCATGGTTTGCAAAAAAGACGCAATCAAACCAATCGCACCGCCGGCGCCTACGGCGGCATATAATGCTCGCTCTTTCATGTCCTCATCTTAGTCTGCGGATGGCCAGATCGCGTGTGACCTTACTCACAGCATCTAATTTTCAGGGGTTCATAATAGGCAGGATTGTGAGCGAGGGGAGCATATGGCAGCATACACACAAGCCCACGGGCAGCGGATCAAGCGCGAGCTCAAGGAGGCGGGCGCTACCGGAGCCGGCCTTTTGAAGTTCAGTAACCGCTACTTGCCGAATGTAATTAAAGAAGACGAGCACATCGAGGCGGTCGCGTACGGGCGGTACCCCATAGGCGAAGGATCCAAGGTTTGGCGATGGGAAGCCGGTACGCTGGTTGCCACCGATCAGCGAGTGCTGTTTGTCGACCGCAAGCCCGGCTTCTTGCGCGCCGACAAAGTGCCGTATGAGGGCGTGTCCGGCGTAGAGTCGCTTAAGGCATGGCCGTTCAGCTCAATCACACTCCTGACGCGAATCGGTACGTTCACGCTCAGGTATGTGCGCATGTCGCAAGCCGACCGTTTTGTGGGCTATGTCGAAAGCCGGCGCCAGCAATCGTGATGTAAGCTAGTTTAATGCATGTACTGTGGCTGATCGGTACGATGGTAGATGTATGGATGTTAGGCAATATTATGGCCAAAGCCCCAGGCGGCCGTGCCTGTCAGCGAGGAACAGGAAAATCTTTGGCGTGTGCGGCGGTTTGGCCGAGTATTACGACATAAGTCCTGCTGCCATCCGCCTATCATGGTTGGTGATAATGATACTGACCGGCGTCGTGCCCGGTATCGTGGCCTATCTTGCAGCTGCAATCGTCATGCCCAAAGGTGTTTAAGGTAAGTTACTTCCTGGCACGCTTCCTGGCTGGTGTGGCCGGTACCAGGAATGCGGCGGCGATGGTTGCGCCGCCGGCGACGTACAGTGTGATGGCGGCGTAACCCGCGATCGAGCCGATCAGACTCCATCCCCAGGCATTGAGTAGCAGTCCGCGCAGCGTTTCGCCCATGAACAACGTCTGTCGCTGGGCGGCCAGAGTTTGGTTGCTACGGTCTTTCTGGTATTCGCTGCTGACTTCGGAATATGTCTTGCCGCCGGCGACATTCTTGAGGTGTCCGGCGATATAGTCAGAGTACGCCTTGGCCTTTTCGCCGTTGTCAACAGCTTGTCCAGCGTATTTGACGAGTGCCGGATTGTCCTTTTCGAGCGTAGCCTTGTCCGGGAAGGTAATCTTCTGCGCTACTAGTTGGTCTCGCACAAACCCTGTCGCAAACCGGCTGCCCCACAACGCCAGGCTTGCTGCCACAACTAATACCGCGCCAACAATCAACAATACCCATCTTCTCATACAAATTCCTTTAACTGCTTATGCTTTCAGTGTAACACTAGAGCGCGGCTTTTGCTGTGTGACCTCAGTCACAATTCAAGCAGTCCTCGCGTGCTGGCAGGCAGGTCGTGGGGCGCTTGCCGCTGGGCGGGCGTGTAGCTTCTTCGAGGTCTGGCGCCGACGGGAGGTATAATTTCTATTTCATGGCGCAAGCAGTAGTCGAGAACGGCATGCCACACCTTCGCCGGATCAGTAATCGGTAGCCCGTGGTCAGTCCCTTCAACGATGCGAAGATCCATGCTATGCGAATCCTCCCGATCCCTGTAATATTCCACAACTTCGAGCACCGAGAGCAGGTTGCGAATCTGATCATGTTCGGGATACAAATACAGCCAGCGGGCATTCAGCCGCCGCGGCATAGGCGACGCCGGCACCCGGTACTGCGGCCCCATGTACCACTGTGCGATGAACTCGCCAACCTCGGGGTCCTCGTTAAAGAACGTCTCGACCGCGTCTTCTTCTCGGAACTCAACCATGCTGTCTTCTCGTTGGACGAGCCCGGCGCGGAACCGTTCGCTGTTGCGGGGCTGTCTTGGTATTGTGGTTTCCTGGCCGTCCGATGGTAATTCGCCCAGACTGCCGGAGATGGACACTGCGAGTTTGACCGGGTGCGAACCGTCTTCTTCCTCGAGAATTTCTAGCGCGCGCGCCATATGGCTGCTGCCGCCCGAGTAGCCCATGAGTATCACGCTGCCCAGACCGCGTATGCGGTTGGCGATTGTCCTGGCGTAATCTTCCGGCGTGGCGCTGGGGTCGTGTGTGGGAAGCCCCCGTACAATCTCCGAGTCGTGTCCGGATATCCGAAAGAACGCGGCGAGCGGCTCCATGGTTTCGGGTCTCAAAAACGATCCGCCAATGATGAGTACTTTGGTCCGTTCGACCAGCTCGCCGGCTGTGGGGGTGACTGCGGGTGATCCTATGTCAATTGTTTCTGTGCCCATAGCTGGCTATAGGGTAGCCCGCATGTACGCCCCATTTCTGCAAAAATTCTGACAACCCGGCGCTTACACCTCGGCACTACATCTGTTCTTGTGTCCGCCGCCGAGCTCCTGCATAGAGCTTTTGCCTTGTATCCGTTGCTAAGATATAATTGTCGTCAATGGCGCCTTGGCGGAGTGGTTACGCAGAGGTCTGCAAAACCTTTTACACCGGTTCGATTCCGGTAGGCGCCTCCAATTTTATAGCTCTTTAACTTTGAAGGAGCTTATGGTATCCTCACTTCACTTCGCCATGAGGAAACCAGGCTGGACCGATGAGGATTTAAGACAAGCAGTACGCAAGGCTAGAAGCTACCGCAATGTGTTGCTGTTGCTTGGACTCGTTCCTGCTGGCGGAAATTACGTACAGATCCAGTACCGAATCAAAGCCTTGGGTCTTGATACCTCTCACTTCAAGGGCATGGGGTGGAATAAGGGTACAAAATACCACACCAGTATCCGCCCACCCCTTGAATCATTACTGGTCGTAGGCAGCAGGGTCCAGAGTTATAAGCTCAAGCAACGATTATTTGAAGAGGGTTTGAAGAGCCCGCGATGCGAGCTGTGCGGTTGGGCAGAATGTACTCCCGACGGGCGCATACCTGTGGAGCTCGACCACATAAATGGCGATCGTTATGACAACAGACTAGAGAATCTGCGGATACTTTGCCCTAACTGCCATAGTCTGCAGGCAACGCATCGTGGTAAAAATAAGAAAGTAAGTCGCGCGCGGGTGGCGGAATAGGTAGACGCTCAGCACTTAAAATGCTGTTCCGAAAGGAGTGCGGGTTCGATTCCCGCCCCGCGCACCAAACAAAAACATCCGTCGCCAAGACGGGTGTTTTTGTTTGGTTCCGGAGAGGGAAGCGAGCCAAGGGTTCGATAATTTTGCGGTTAGCAAAATTATATGCTGAGCCCAACCTTGCCATCTGCTAAGATAAAAGCAAGGCTGGCGCGAGGCTATATTCCCGCCCCGCGCACCAAACAAAAACATCCGTCGCCAAGACGGGCGTTTTTGTTTGGTGCTATAACAGATCATGCCGACATCCGCAATGAGTAAGTGTGCTTTCTCGTCGGATTGCCCCTGCGGTATGATTAAAGAGTATGAAGGAGCCAAAGACTAAGCGGCAAAATACTGGCGTTGCAGCGTTCATTGAAAGTATTCCTGACGAGGCGGTACGCCGCGATTGCCAGACGCTCGTCGACATGATGAGCCGCATTACTGGCGACCCCGGCGACATGTGGGGCACAAGCATCGCCGGCTTTGGCACATACCGCATGCGCTACGCCGACGGGCACGAGGCAGAATGGTTGTCGATCGGATTTTCGCCCCGCAAAGGCAAGCTGACAATTTACATTATGGACGGTTTCGCAGACAAGCAGGATTTGCTGGCCAGGCTTGGCCGGCACTCGACAGGCAAAGGCTGCCTGTACGTCAAACGTCTGAGCGATATTGATCTGAACGTACTGGAAGAGCTGCTCCGCGAGGCAGTGCAGGCCAAGGGTATGTCTAATGCTAAAGCATAGCGCCGGCATTCTGTTGTACCGAAAAGCTGCGGGCGGCTACGAAGCGCTCATCGTCCACCCCGGCGGTCCGTTCTGGACCAAGAAGGATCTGGGCGCATGGTCCATTCCGAAGGGCGAGTTTGATCCGAGCGAAGAGCCGCTCATGGCCGCCAAGCGCGAATTTGCCGAAGAAATCGGGGCGCCCGCACCAGACGGCAGCTATCAGTCGTTAGGTGAGTTTAAGGTGACTAATGGTAAGGTACTCCACGTGTACGCCTTGGAATCCGATTTCGATCTCGAGCAATTCCAAAGCAACATGTTCGAAATGGAGTGGCCGCCCAAATCCGGCCAAATGCAGGAGTTCCCAGAAGTCGACAAAGCTGCCTGGACGCCGCTCGCACTGGCCCGACAAAAGGTGGTAAAGGGCCAGACCGCCGTCATCGACGCCCTTGCTGCATACCTCGGCGAGGAGCTGAGCGCCTCAAGCCCCAGCCCGCAAACCAGCCTGTTTTAGAAGCGGGCGAAAAAGGTGATATAATGTCGCTTAATGAAACAGATGACTCTCTCGGTTGTGATGTGCATGATGCCCGCAAGGGCATAAGATCTCTTATTTTTTTCAATCTCATTTCTCGTATCAGGCTAAACAGGGTAGACTATCGATATGAAGTATTACGTGACAACCTCTATTGCGTATGTAAACGCGGCGCCACACATCGGCTACGCCTTGGAACTCTTGCAAGCAGACGTGCTGGCCCGGACCGCCCGGCAGCGCGGCGACGAAGTGATCTTTTGTACCGGCACTGACGAGCACGGCCAGAAGGTTGCGCAAAAAGCAGCCGAGGCCGGCAAGACACCACAAGAGTTTGCCGATGAAATGAGCCAGCACTTCCGCGATCTTACCAAGCTGCTTAACATCAGCAACAATCGCTTTATCCGCACCACCGACCCGAACCACGAAAAGCGCGCGCAGCTTATCTGGAAAGCGCTCGAAAAGGATATCTACAAGGACAAGTATGTCGGCTGGTACGACGTCCGCCAGGAGGAGTTCGTGCCCGAAAGCAAAGCCGACCCGGAGCGCATGAACCCCAACCACCCGCAGGCCTACCAACGCATCGAAGAAGAGAATTACTTCTTCAGGCTCAGCAAGTACACCGACCGCATCCTGCAGGCTATTGAATCTGGCGAACTCAAGATCGTGCCCGAAACCCGCCGCAACGAAATCATCGCCGTGCTCAAGGAAGGGCTCGAAGACATCAGCATCTCGCGTCCCAAGGACAAGCTGTCGTGGGGCATCCCGGTGCCGGGCGACAAAAGCCAGGTGATGTACGTCTGGGTCGAAGCTCTCATGAACTACATTACCGTGCTCGGTTATCCGGAGCACCAGGACTTCCGCGAGTACTGGCCGGCTGAGGTGCAGGTAATCGGCAAAGATATCGTGCGCTTCCACGCCGCCATCTGGCCGGCAATGCTCATGAGTCTTGATTTGCCGCTGCCGAAGATGCTGTTTGTACACAGCTTTATCACTGTTGAAGGCGAGAAGATGAGCAAATCGCTCGGCAACGTGATCGCGCCGGCCGACGTTGTGAAGCGCCACGGCGTCGACGCCTTCCGCTACTACTTCCTGCGCCACCTGCCGAGCTACAACGACGGCGATTTTAGCTGGGACGCCTTTGATGCCGCCTACAATAACGAGCTTGCGAACGAGCTCGGTAATGCTGTGCACCGCACCGCCTCGATGATAGAGCGGTACCAGAACGGCATCATTGGTGCCATCCCCGAGCCGGGGCACGATAGCGCATTGATATATGAGGCTATCGGTGAATGTCGCTTCGACCGCGCACTCGACCTTATTTGGGACCAGGTTCGCGGTCTCAACCAGTACATCGACACCCAAAAGCCCTGGGAGATCGCCAAGGTCAAAGACACCGAGCACCTGCGCGAAGTCCTGGCCTACCAGGTAAGCTGCCTGCTCCAGATTGCCGACCTGCTTGAGCCGTTCCTGCCCGAAACAGCAAGCAAGATTAAGCAGATCTTTGAGAGTGGTACCGTCAAGTTGCCCGAGACTACCCTGTTCCCCAAAATCAAAACCGCTTAAAGAAAGCCCCATGATCGAGCTTACTGACACCCACTGTCATATCCACGAAATCGTCGCCTCTGTGCACCACGACGAAATTGAACAGGGCGGCGGGCCGAGCATGTACGAGCGCTGGCAAAAAGCCGGCAAAACACCGGAAGGGGTGATTGCTGACGCTAAAGCCGCTGGTGTATCGCGCATGATTTGCGTTGGCTGTACAACAGCCGACAGCGAGTTAGCTACTGATTTTGTGCAGCACTATGACTGCACCTGGGCCAGCATCGGCATCCATCCCCACGAGGCGCAATATCATATAAATAGACTTGATTTGTTAAAAAAATTTACAGATCTTGCAACCAGGCCAAAAGTAGTAGCAGTCGGCGAGTGTGGCCTGGATTATTACTACAACCATTCGCCCAAAGAGGATCAGGAGAAAATCCTGCGCTTCCAGATAGAACTGGCGCTCGAGCATGGCCTTCCCATGATTTTTCATGTCCGCAATGCCTTTGACGACTTTTTCAAAATTTTTGACGATTACAAAAATATTCGCGGCGTCGTCCATAGCTTTACGGCGACCGAAAAAGAGCTGGCACAAGTCCTGGAGCGCGGCTTGTACGTGGGCCTGAACGGCATCATGACATTCACCAAAATAGACGCCCAGCTTGCTGTCGCCAAAGCCGTACCGCTGGAGCGCCTGGTACTCGAAACCGACGCCCCGTTCCTGACTCCTGCCCCAAAGCGAAACGAAATCTGCGAGCCAAGGCACGTCCGGGTAACTGCCGAATTCCTAGCCAACCTTCGCGGCGAAGCTTTGGAAGACCTGGCGGCCGCCACAACCGCTAATGCTCGTAAGCTTTTTGGCATTTAGAGGGAAGATTTCATGAAGCTCAACTTTGACTGGAAAAATGATGGAAAACTCCATCAGTACTGTATGCATTGCCATGCGGAGACAGTCGAACGAATATTTGAAAATGATAAGACTTTTTACTTGTGTCGTACCTGCCAGAAGCGGCATGAACGATCCATAGTTATCGACCCAGGCGTAGAATGGTGGATCGGCGAGGATGGGGAATACTGGCACGAAAGCGCGGGTGTGTTTATCCGAAATTCCGAAGGAAAGTTTTTATTCTACGAACGGCTGATGTTTCCGTTTGCGATTACGGTGCCGGCGGGACATATTGATACAGGCGAAGATCCGCTTACTACCGCACGCAGGGAAACCACGGAAGAGGTTGGCTATAAAGCAGAGACATTTATCGAGATTGGCACCGATGATATCGTGGGCGATTCTTGCCGCCGGGGTTCCGACGCCCACCGGTGGCACACCTATCTGGTGCCGACCGGTAAAGTACTGGATCTAGAAGTGACCGAAAAAGACGAAGGCCATAAACCCATGTGGCTGACACTCGACGAAGCACTCACAAAAGATTTGACGTACCCCGTACGGTATCTGATAGAAAAATACCGGGATAAGCTGACTGCATGATTTATCACGCTAATTATGGTAAAATAAACATCGGAATGTCAGCTGTCATTTACCTCGATTACGCCGCAGCAACGCCGATGGATCCGGCTGTTTTGGAAGCCATGCAGCCGTATTTTTCCGCGCAGTTTTACAACCCGTCGGCAACGTATTCTGCAGCCGAGCAGGTGCGGCGCGACGTGGAAGTGGCGCGTGCCCGCGTGGCGTACTGGCTGGGCGCACGGCCGAGCGAGATTATTTTTACCGCCGGCGGGACTGAGGCCAACAACCTGGCCATTCACGGCGTCATGCAGCAGTTTCCGGATGCCAACGTGGTGGTGAGCGCTATTGAGCATGAATCAGTGCTGGCTGCCGCGCATGCATATGATTGCCGCGAAGCAGGCGTAACGCCAGACGGCATTGTAGACATCGACAAACTGGCAAACCAGATTGACGACAGCACGGTACTGGTGAGTGTAATGTACGCCAACAACGAAGTCGGCACCATCCAGCCCATCCGCCAGATTGCACAGCTGTTGGAGCAAATCCGAAAGGAACGCCAGGCCAAGGGCAACAAACTGCCACTCTACTTCCATACTGACGCAGCACAGGCTGCTGCGCACCTCGACCTGCACACCGCCCGCCTGGGCGTTGACCTCATGACAATTAACGGCGGCAAGATCTACGGACCAAAGCAGACGGGCGTGTTGTTTGTGGGTAGCAATGTACAGCTCAAGCCCCAGGTCCTTGGCGGCGGCCAGGAGCGGGGCATGCGCAGCGGCACCGAGAACGTTGCCGGCGTCATTGGCCTGGCCAAAGCGCTTGATCTCGTGCAGGAGCGCCGCCACGAAGAGACCAAGCGTTTACAAAGTTTACAAAGAAAATTTTTTGACTTGATCGAAGAGGAGTTTCCAGAGGCGGTTATTAACGGTTCGCGCAAAGACCGCCTGCCAAACAACATCCACATAACATTCCCCGGCCAGGACAACGAGCGCCTGATCTTCCAACTCGACGAAGCCGGCATCCTCTGTGCCGCCGGCTCGGCCTGCAGTGCCTCAAACGAAGAACCCTCGCACGTCCTAAAAGCCATGGGCAAGACTGACGAAGAAGCGAGGTCCTCCCTCCGCTTCACCATGGGCAGCCAAACTACCGATGACGACGTGCGTCGCGCAATAGAAACACTCGAAACAATTATTAAACCATAAGTGTTATTGTTGACAAGTATTGTGGCGCGTGGTATTTTAGGGATTGTACGCTCATTGCGTACGTATAAAGCGTTTGAGCGGAGTCACGACCCGCGAGCTGAGCGTCCAAATGCGCTACGGAAGCCCTACCGTAAAATTGGGCGGCCCGGTGTCGTCTCGATAAATTAGACGGAGCCGGGGCAGAGAGCCTGGGTTGGGTAACTGATCCAGGAACAAGGATGGGACCGCGGGAGTTACGAAAGAAACCTCTCGTTCCTTGGGAAACGGCACAAGCTTGCTTGTGTAATCATTCTCCAGGATCGAGAGGTTTTTAATTTGCGAAAGGATAACCCAAAGAGGAACACCCAATGGCAGACAAAAAAATTATCGAACCAATAATTTTGCGCGGCACCCGCGATTTTACGCCACAGCAGATGATCCGGCGCAATGCCGTCATGGACACGCTGCGCAAGGTGTTTGAGCAGTTTGGCTACACGCCGCTTGAAACGCCGATTCTCTCGCCGGCCGAGACAATCCTTGGCAAGTACGGCGAAGAAGGTGACCGATTGACGTACTCGTTCACCGACCGCGGCGGGCGGCAGATCGCCCTGCCGTACGACCTGACCGTGCCGTTTGCCCGCTACTTTGCA
>CALKHY010000171.1 GCA_937988795.1 uncultured Candidatus Saccharibacteria bacterium | reverse complement strand
GCATTGCATATGCCATACACGGTTAGCGATAACGAGGTCGATAATGTCAAGATACAAGACATAACCAGCAGCAGTGCCAAGGTTCGCGCCGGTAAACGTGCCAACAACTGGGTTTACTGGTATTTGGATAGGGAGTTGCCGGAGAATTATCTTATAGGTTTTGACGCTGTGATACGCTCGTTCCTGACGGAGTTCCAGCTAGCGTTCAATCATACGGATATAGCAAACAGGCTTAGGTTTCAGGTTGTAGACAATGCATATGTGTCTTTTGATGTGGTTCGTGACGGGTTCTTTTTTAACAAGATGTTTACCAAGCCTTTTTCGTTCGACATGCATAAAAAATACTCCATTAAACTCCTGGTATGCAGTAACGTCTACTCGTTTATTGTTGATGACAGAGTTCTCTTAAGCATCAAAGACAATACGGGCATTTCCAAGGGAGGGTTCGTGTTCGTACTGTGGGATAAAGACGGAGTTGGCGATATGGCTGTCGACATCGATAATTTTCAAATCCGCGAGGTATCCGTTGTAACATCTAATAACGATGGACAAAACCGTGTCTGAGTCTAGATTATTAGCTAAAAATACGCTGCTGATAGCTATTAGCAAGTTTTCCAGCCAACTGCTTGTATTCCTGATGCTGCCGTTTTATACCTCATGGCTTACAACCGCCGAGTACGGTTTGGTTGACCTGGTTGTTTCGTACGGCGGGCTTTTTGCGCCGCTTGCGCTGTTAAACATGGAGATGGCGGTGTTCCGACATTTGGTTGATGTGCGCGATGATAGGCAGGGGCAGGCGAGAATTATTACCAACGCAATCGAGATAACACTCATAGCCTCTATAGTGGCAGCCGTGTTATTTGTCGCCCTGGGTGTGGTGCTCGATATTGACCTGGCAGGCATTATGACGCTGTACTTTTTCGCGGTAGCCTTAGGCTCACTTATCCTCAATACCGCGCGCGGCTTTGGCAAGATTAAGGAATTTGCCGTGGCCGGCATTGCGCAAGGTGTAGTGGGTGTAGTTGGTGTTACGTTGTTTGTGTACGTTATGGGTATGGGCCCGGCGGGCATGTTGCTTGGGTTGGCTATTGGCGCACTGGCACCTGCTCTAGTGTTGGTTGTCATACTCGGCTTGCCTTCGCGGCTCAAGCCGTCTGCGCGTAGTTCAGTTATTAAAAAGCAACTTCTTGGCTACTCGCTGCCGCTTATTCCAAATTCACTTTCGTGGTGGGCATTTAATGTTTCAGATCGAACAATATTGTTTTTGGTGATTTCCGCTGCAGCCAACGGTATTTATGCTGTCTCAAACCGGTTTTCCGGCGCGTTGGCGTCTTTGTGGAGCATCTTTTACATGTCGTGGACTGAGGCCGCAGCTAAGAATATCGACAAACCAGGCAGTGACGAACTTTTCTCACACATTGCAAATACCGCATTAAGAGTCTTTGGCAGTCTTGCTGCGCTTGGCATTGCTGCTACGGCGGTAGTCTTTCCGTTCTTTGTGCATGCCAACTTCCATGAAGCGCTACTCTACGTGCCCGTGTTAATGGTGGCAAGTTTGTTCAACGTAGTAGTCGGGTTTTATTCCGCGCTGTATATTGCCAAGAAGCTTACAAAGCAGGTTATGTACACCTCTGTCGTAGCTGCGATCATAAACCTTATCGTTAACCTGTCGCTCGTTTGGTTTATCGGCATCTGGGCTGCTGCGATCTCTACCGCCGTCGCCTACGGCATCATGGCGCTCAACCGCCACTATGACATGAAAAAATACGTCAGCATCCACTACGAACCCGCTATTTTTGTAAAAGTATTCGGACTCTTCGCGCTCGTTACGGGTATCTACTACCTGTCATACTCCAATCCAGAACTTATTTGGCTAAACTTCGCCGGCCTCGCAGTAGCATTCGCCGGTGCATGTCTGCTGAACCGCTCGCTCATTCTGAAGGTTTGGTCGTACGGGTTGGGTGCGCTTTTGTTGAAAAATAAGCCATAAGGGGTGCGGCTCTGAGTTTTGTTTTGCTATTTCCAGCGGAATGATGGTTTAAGAATGTATACTATACAGAATGAAACAGACTGCGATTGAGACAGTTCGGTTGGAGAAGATTGTTGGTGGCGGGCAGGTGCTTGGCCAGCTTGCAGATGGGCGTAAGGTGTTTGTGTGGGGCGGGTTGCCGGGCGAGCTTGTTACTGTTCAGATCACGAAAAAGAAGTCTAAGTATGCCGAGGGCATTGTGACCGAAGTATTGGAGCCAAGCAGCGAAAGGGTAGAGGTGTCAGAACCCGAAAGCTACCTTTCCACCAGTCCGTGGCAGATTATGTCGTTCGATGCCGAGCAGCGGTACAAAGCGCAATCGATACAAGAAGCATTCGAACTACACCACGTAACCTTACCGGGCGAAACCGAGGTATTTACCGACGGCCGCATGTTTGGCTACCGCAACAAAATTGAATTTAGCTGGTGGTGGAGCAACGAAACCAACCAGCTTGATTTGGCATTCTTCCGCCGCGGGTCGCACGGCAAAATCCCAGTTGAAGGCAGCAAGCTTGCGCGGGACGAAATTAACGCCGCAGCTGTTCGTACCCGCGACCTCTTGCGCAGCAATGGTATTGAAGCCCGAAGTCTCAAGACGCTTTTGATTCGCACGAGCCAGCAGGGGAGCATTGTGGCGCAACTGTACGTTAAAGACGAAGATTTTGCGCCATTCACCCAAGAGGAGCTGGAACAGCTAGGACTGAGCGGCTTCGAGCTGATCTACAGCAACCCAAAGAGCCCGGCCAGTGTCATCACCAAGCGACTGCAGCAGTGGGGAAATGTTGTCTTAAGCGATACCATACTCGGCGTACCGTTTTCGTACGCCGCCGAAGGATTCTTCCAGATTAATCTGCCAGTGTACGAACAGGCACTACAAGATATGCGCGAGTGGGTGGAGGCTGATAAGCCAACTATGGATTTGTATAGTGGCGTCGGCACTATCGGCTTGACGATCGGCGGCAGGCACGTGACGCTCGTGGAGGTGGACGAACACGCGGTGCGCGAAATGCGCCAGAACATTGCCGCGCTCGGCCGTGAAGGCGAGGCCGCGGCGGTACTGGCCGCCAGCGAACAAGCGCTCGACTACATCTCAGGCGAGGCCTGCATCATCGTCGACCCGCCGCGCGCCGGCCTGCACGAGGACGTTGTCGAAAGGCTGCTTAAGGAAGCGCCCCAGCGGATCATTTACCTAAGCTGCAATCCCGTTACCCAGGCACGCGACGTCGCCCGCCTGCTCCAAAAATACGACATCCTCGCCCACAAAGGTTACAACTTCTTCCCCCGCACACCTCACATCGAACATTTGGTAATCCTCGGCCGGAAGGTCTGATACGTCCAAGCGGACTGGCTGCGCGGATCGGGAGTTCTGCAAGTTATCCATTCGCGTCAGTTGAGCGGTGTCTTGTGCCCAGCGGAACAATAACGTCCATTTGCGACACCCGCAGTAGGGACAAGTTGACCTAGTCAAGCCGTGACCTAAACGAGTGCGAGGTGTGTTATGCGGTGCGCTTAATTGTAACCTCAACTTCCCTTATGCCGTAGTTCTGCATTAAAAAGAGGATGAGGCTCCCATTGTCTTGCTCGAGCCGGTCTTGCTGGCAAATGAATGATCCTGGCGGATTGACCCCCTTCTCGGAAACTTTAAATTCCGGACTCTCCTTAGAATCAAAGGGGCCGATCCACAGCTTCGTCATTTTGAATGGCTCCAAGGTAAGGTGATATGCACCGCCAATACCTTTGTCCGGCTCGCGCCGCGTCTCTTGCGAGTTTAGGTGGCTCATGACTATCTCTCCCCTGTGTTTCGTAATGCAATTGTTGCGCGGCAACGTTTATTCCCGGTATTGAGAAGAATGCAGAAATGAAGTGTGCGCTTAGTCCCAGGAATTTTCATCTGGTCGAACGCCACCCTGACACGCTCCTGCATGTCTTCGGGTTCAAAGCTAAGCGTAAATTCCGGTTCCGGTTCGGATTTATCGTACGCTCCGACACCTATTCTTCTGGCAATGCCTGGTTGCCGTAATCGAAAAGTTGGTGGCGGAACGTAAAAAGTTCGTGAACTCCGGCGGCCGCAAGATCGTCCGCCCGGTTGCGCAGTTTTACCAAAATTATTCCAAGGAGCAAATAGCCGACATCATCTCGAATCTTACAACTTATCGAGAGGTGCCTGCCCAGTATTCATACGTTGATGGCGGGGCAGATTTTTGGGACGAGTATGCCTGGCGCCTGATCGGCCAAGACGCTAAAAACACCCTCAAGAGCACCATTGAGTTGCTAGATGCTAACCTGGGCAACCTTGACCGCCTTATTGCAGACCACAAGAAAGTAAATGTTGTTGATTTGGGCGTTGGCAATGCTTTGCCAATTAAGGGTGTACTTGGGTATCTTGTCGAGCGCGGCATTCTTGGCCGTTATATCGCAATAGACATTAGTGCTAAAATGCTGGAGATTGCCGAACGTAACGTCAAAGAATGGTTTGGCGGCAAGGTTGCCTTCGAGGGGCATGCGCGTGACATGGCTTGCGATCGTTTTAAGGATCTGATAGCAGATGATTATCTTGCTGGTGGCGATGATAGGCCTATTAATCTCGTCTTTTTGCTTGGCGGAACATTATCAAACTTCAGGAATCCCGACGATGTATTGCGTACCATTAATAACAGTATGATGCCGGGCGATTTATTGATACATTCATGCAAGCTAGATACGCCCTACACTCGACAACATTTCGATTTTAGTAATATGGCAGCCAGTAAGGAGCGTCCAGCTACTCAAGATACTTACATGCTTAGTCAACTTGGGATCAAAGATGCTTATTACAACCTCGAGGCGTACTTTGACGAGAAGTTGAAGGCGCGCTTTTTGCAGGCTCGTCTCAAAACCGCTCTCTCCATTGAATTTGCGTCGGACAAGGGAGCGCTGCAGGTAGGGTTAGGAAAGGGCGAAGCGATAACGTTGCTCAGAATATGGCATCGTGACGCGCAGGATGTTATCAATCAGTTCAGCAGGAACGGTTTCGGCGTGCTCCAGTTAAGTCAAACTCGCGACCACGAGTATCTGCTTACAATTTCCGACTTGCGCGGCGTCCGTTAGGGAAGCTTAAAGTCGGTTTTAAGGGCTGGTAGTTACAGTTTTATTAGGCTAGCGGGCAGGATGGTGTGCTTCACATGCCTGTGTCTCTATGTTTGCTTCCACCGAACCTACGATTATGCCCAGCCTTCGGCCTACTATCGTAGGTTCAAATCAACTTACGAGCAATAATAAAAGGCCAACGCTACGTTTGGCCTTTTTATTATTGGCCGGGCATTGAGTACGTAGTTAAAACTTTTGCCAGAGGTGAAGATGAGAAGTGCGAAAAAATCGACATTGAAGAAATTAATAAACTGCTCCATAAGGGTGAGAATCAGAAGTTAGAATTGCCCGAATGATGGCCAAGATACCTGTCGCGGGCTTTAGTCTGTGAAATTGGCGTTGGTAAAAACTAGTATTCTGCCTGGTACTTAACGAGTATCTAAATGTGATCCGTAAAATTTCCGGAACATTCTATTTTTCATGGTATACTATGGCGTATTGCAAGTTGGACCGAGGATATCCGAAGAGTACTGATATGATCGATACGCCCCATCAAAGACGACTGGAGATTTTAGCAAGAGATCGAAGCGAACTCCCGGCATCTATTACGGCATTTCAAGCAGAACAAAGTGGTTTTGACATAAGTGCAGGCGTTGATCGGCTTGACAGTGCTTTTGATCCGAATATCCATCCCGAAACAGCAATACGACTGATAGGAGAAGTTGGCTTTCAGGAGGTTGTCCGAACCTGGCTAATTTATGCCGGCGCGGGGCCGTGTACTGACAATGATAAGGCCTTGTTTCATGCCAAGCCGGAAACAGTAGCTCAGGAGGGTCTCTTCCATGCCGCTGTACGCATCGGCGATAGGCGCACGAGTGTTCGTTTTTCGCCGCCCGAATGGGGTGGGTTCGCAAGTCCATTTACGCTTAAGGGACATGATGGAGTTGAGATCGGAAGAGCACACGTCTGAACTCCAGTCACTGACCAATCTCGTATGCCGTCTTCT
>CALKHY010000170.1 GCA_937988795.1 uncultured Candidatus Saccharibacteria bacterium | reverse complement strand
CCGCCAGATCACCAATATCCTGATGGGCGAAAAACCGCGCCTGTACGGCGAAGGGCTGAACGTCCGTGACTGGATCCACGTCGACGACCACAACGCCGCCGTACACATCATCCTGGAAAAGGGCAAGCTGGGCGAGACGTACATCATCGGCGCCGACAACGACCATACCAACAACAAAATGATCATTGAGCTCATTCTAGAACTAATGGGCAAGCCAAAAGACTGGTATATCCACGTTACCGACCGGCCGGGCCATGACATGCGCTACGCTATGGACTCCTCCAAACTCAAGCGCGAGCTTGGCTGGCAGCCCAAGTACACCGACACCGCTGGCATGCGGGAGGGTCTGCGCCAAACCATCGAATGGTATGCCAGTCACCGTGAGTGGTGGGAGCGCGACAAAGCAACCACCGAAGCCAAATACCGCGCCGCAGGCGAAAAACCCATTAAAGAACCGAGGAAATAGTACGGAGCACAAGGCGCTACGCACATTCGCCAGCTCTGGCGCACGTTTATCTTGTCAAAATCCGTAAAATAAGGTGATACAATAGTACAATATGAGTAATGCATGGCAACCTGTAAGCCAAGAGCTGACCGCTCGGGCAACAACCATTCCCGGCCTATTTGAATTCCAGCTGGATGTGCGGGGGGACAACCGCGGCTGGTTTAAAGAAAACTTTCAGCGCACCAAAATCCTGGCAGCGCTGGATGCCATCAATGCCGAACACCGGCAGGCCATTGATAACTTTGTGATCGTACAAAACAACATTTCATTCAACAAAGAAAAGGGTGTGGCGCGCGGCATCCATGCCGAACCGTGGGATAAGTACATCTCAATCGCCGCAGGCGAAGCATTCGCAGCCATCGTTGATTTACGGAAGGGCGATACCTTCGGCAAGGTTGAAACGTTCCATCTCACCCCCAACAACGCCATCTTTGTCCCGGCCGGCTGCGGCAATTCGTTCCAGGCGCTCACCGACAACTTGGTATACACCTATCTCGTCAACGCTCACTGGTCGCCAGATGCCACATACACCTTCGTCAACTTGCGCGACCCCGATCTGGCAATCACCTGGCCCATCTCTATTTCCGACAACCTGATCTCCGAAAAGGATAAAAACCATCCAATACTAAAAGACATAACACCGCTGGAGCTATGATGGACGAAACGCGAATCCTCATTACTGGCGCCGACGGCCAACTGGGCAAAGCCTTGCAGGCGCGGTATCCAAAAGCTATAGCCGCCAACCGCACCTCGCTTGACATCACCGACTGGGACGCGCTCCAACAATACGGCTGGTCAGAGGTGGGTGTCATCATTAACGCCGCCGCTTACACCAAAGTTGATGCCGCCGAAACCCCCGAAGGGCGAGAGGCTGCCTGGAAAGTCAATGCCCAGGCTGTTGGATACTTGGCCAAAATCGCCGCCGAGCACGACATCGTCCTCGTGCATGTCTCAAGCGATTACGTCTTCGACGGCACAAAATCGCCGCACACCGAGGACGAACCCCTTACACCGCTTAACGTATACGGGCAAAGCAAGGCTGCCGGTGACATTGCAGCAGCTGTCGCGCCGAAGCATTATATACTGCGCACCAGCTGGGTGGTTGGCGACGGCGCCAACTTTGTGCGCACCATGATAGGCCTGGCTCAAAAAAACATTTCGCCCGCGGTCGTTGCCGACCAGATAGGTCGACTTACCTTTACAAGCACGCTCGCTGAAGCAATAGCACACCTGCTCGAACACCAAGCAGCCTACGGCACCTACAACGTGTCCAACGACGGCCAGCCGGCTTCGTGGGCGGACATCACCCGCGCCATCTTCAAAGAACTTGGCCGCGGCGACCTGACCGTCACCGACACCACAACCAAAGATTATTTCGCCGACAAACCCGGCGCTGCACCCCGTCCGCTAAGGAGCGAGCTGGACCTTGGCAAAATCAAAGCCACCGGCCTTACTTTACGCGACTGGTGCGACGATCTGCATGAGTATATCAAGGCTGAGCAAAGCAAAGAAAAGGAGCAAGTATGAAAGGTATAATTTTGGCCGGTGGGACAGGGACGCGGCTATATCCGATTACCAAAGGTGTTTGTAAGCAGCTGATGCCGATTTACGACAAGCCGATGGTGTATTACCCGCTGTCGACGCTCATGCTGGCAGGCATTCGCGAGATCCTCATCATCACCACGCCGGAAGACCAGGCTTCGTTCCAGCGCCTGCTGGGTGACGGCACGCAGCTCGGCTGTAAATTTAGCTACGCCATCCAAGAGGAACCGCGCGGGTTGGCCGACGCCTTTATTGTGGGCGAGGAGTTCATCGGCAATGACAAGGTGGCGATGATCCTGGGGGATAACATCTTTTACGGCCACGGTTTTGGCGAAAGCCTCAAAGATTGCACCGACCCGGACGGCGGTATCGTCTTTGCCTACCCGGTGTCGGACCCCGAACGCTACGGGGTAGTCGAATTCGACAAAAACATGAATGCAATATCGATAGAAGAAAAGCCGGCTAAACCCAAATCCAACTACTGCGTAACTGGACTGTATTTTTACGACAATGACGTCGTAGAGATAGCCAAAAACGTCCAACCATCAGGTCGAGGCGAGATAGAAATAAGCAGCGTCAACAGCGAATATCTAAAGCGCGGCAAACTCAAGGTCGTGACCATGGACCGCGGCGCCGCCTGGCTGGACACCGGCACATTCAGCTCCATGACCGACGCTTCCCAGTTTGTAGAAGTTATCGAAAAACGCACCGGCCAAAAAATCGGTTGCATCGAAGAAGTCGCCTGGCAAGAAGGCTACATAACAGACGACCAACTCCGCAAACTCGCCGAACCCCTCACCAAATCCGGCTACGGTGAATATTTGCTGCGCTTACTTCGCGACTAATAGATCCATCACGAAGTGTTCCGTTAAGTACGATATTTGTTCTATTGGCAAGTGTTTCGTGTAATATTTATAATGCTAGTGCTAAAATTATACGTATGACCAAACGTATTCGGTCTTTATCCTCTGGCAAACGGTCTATCATGGCCCTGTCTATCATCGCAGCCATTGCCACTTCTTTGTATGTCGCACTTAAAATCATCCCCAGCTCACGCAACGGCAATATGGCCGAACCAATCGCGCAAACAACAAGCAACATGCCTTCCGCGCAGTCGTCGTATTCGGACGGAGAATACAGGGAGCCGGGCAATACAGTGCACGAAAACCAGGGGGAAGCCTCGGTTTCTGATACGGGAGGTAGGGCAAGCAGTAATACATCCGAGCCAAAAACATCATCAACGGGCGAGATTACAGTATACCTCCCTATCGCCAACTCTGTTATCACATCGGGGCAAGAGATTTCCGGAATATCGACGCTTCCACGCGTACACTACCGGATCATCGACAATGTGACAGGAGTCGTAGCTAGCGGCAGTCTGGAAGTTGTGAATGGCCGCTTTTCCGGAATACTCAACTTCTCTAATGCAGCACAAGAGGGTCGCGTAGACATATTCGCCACCAAAAGCGATTTGACCGAATATAGCAATGTTGAAATACCTGTGAGGTTCGAATGATCAGCATGCCTCTACGCAAATTGCTATTATTTTCGGCGCTCACGCTGTCGACAGTCTTCCTATTGTCCTTATCCACGCCGAAAGCCAGTGCAGCATATGACGCTGGTAGACTTATTGACGACTCCGTATTCCTGGACGCCAACAGTATGAGTGCGAACGACATACAAAACTTCTTGGTCGCAAAAAACAGCGGACTCAAGGACATGTACTTCTCACTTCAGTGCTATGGCCCAAACAGCACAGAACGACAACTGTACACTGCCGCCGGCGCGACGTGCGATACACCAATTCCCGCTTCACACATAATCTATTACGCGGCGCAAATCTACGGTGTCAACCCAAAGGTTATACTCGCTACGATGCAAAAAGAGCAAAGTTTGGTTACGGCGCCAAACCCAACCGCTTGGCAGCTCAACTATGCCATGGGCTACGCGTGCCCCACGTCCGGGTCCTGCAGCAGCGACAGCTCATTCTCGTACCAGATTGATAGTGGCACTTGGGCGCTGCGATATCACTTCGAACGGGCGCGCGGCAATATGACATGGTGGCACCCAAGCTCTCAGTGGACATGTGGCACTGGCAAGCCGGACTACTACTTACCAAATCTATACCCTGGCCAAAACGTACACTTCTACGACCCCTACAGCAAAGTCCATTATGCAACAGTTTTTATACAAAATGCCGCCACCTCTTCATTCTATTGCTACACGCCACATGTATACAACAACCATAACAACAGCCCACACCCAGATGACCCAAAGGGCACCGTACGATGTTATAACGATCCAACACATCCACCTATGGGTGACAGGGGAAGATGTTACACCGGCAGCTTTGACTTTGTTTTAATTTTCGAGAGCTGGTTTGGCCCCACAACTGGTTTTCTGATCCGTACCTACGAAGACGGCCGCGTATATCTGCGCGGAGAAGGTAATTCTTATTACTATGTAACGTCATATGACCAGCTTTTAGCCATCGGGTATGGCACAGTAATAAATGGCATGCTACATGCCGGCAAATCGTTCCTGAATTCACTGGATTACGCAGGAGACCTACCGAACGCTGTCCGCTTTGGCTCGGACACAGAAGAAGTGTACTTGTTCAGCAACGGGACAAGGCACTACATGAGCTACGACGTCTACCAAAGGTTCGGACAGCCCGCCGTCGGCGTGCTAGATAAGACAATGCGCGACCTGCTTCATGCAGGAAATGACACCACAACTGTCATTAGAGAATCGGGTAAAGAGGAGCTTTTTTGGGTCGACGGGGGAAAGCGTCATTATATAGGCGGCCCTGAAATATATATACAAAAAGGTTTTGCTTCAATACCAATAACAACATTGAACAAAAATGTATTGACTTTACTGCCAGAAGGTGCACCGATCCTGAAAAGTGGAACTCTTATTAAGACGAGTGATACAGGAGTGTACGGCGTCATCAATACAGGAGGCACATCACAAACACCCATACTGGCTGCTGCAGCTAAAACGCTCAATATAGGTGTCTTTGTTTACCCCTCTGCCCAACTTAACCAAATTCCCGTGGCCGGACAGCAATTTTCCCTATTAGTACGTGACGACGCAGATAATCTCTATTTGTTGGCCGGAAATAAAAAAATTCATTTATCTCCCGCTCAGTTGGCAAGCTCAGGGTATGAATACAGTGATTTCATTGTGGCACCCAATGAACTATTGTCCCGGCTTACAACAGTCGCTCCGGCAGGCAGCGTGCTTTTGATTAGAGGCGATACGGACGTCAGGGTATTTGAGGTTCAAAATCAAAAAATTCTACACATACAGACCGTGGCAGATTTTAACCAGTTTGGCTATAGTTTTGATAATGTGGCAAGCATTCCGCGGGCCGCCATCGATCTGCTTTTTCCCGATACTACATTAGTCAAACTGCCTGCCGGTGCCCTGTTCAGAATCGGGTCTGATCAGAAAGTGTATGTAATCAGCCAAGACAACAAAAAACACCACATTGCGAACGGCGAGGTCTTCGCCTCATACAATCTTGACTATAGCCAGGTTCGGTCCGTCAATATGGCAACGGCGGACCTGCACGGAACCGGTACACCATTAAGGTACTTTGCCAAAGATCCGGGAGGGTCACCATGGCTCATTATGAATGGCAGGCGCAGTTGGTTGGGCACACAAATGGCGACCGCTTTCGGCTTGCCGCCATCCACGACAACCATGCCATCATCAATACTAAATAAGTTGACGGTCGGCAGCAACGCTACGAAATTCATAAGAATTGGTAATAATACTACGGTGTTTGTTGTTGAAAACGGCCAAAAATACCCACTGGCCTCTCCGGCCGCTTTTGCGGCAGAGGGCGGCACGGATTGGAATCAAGTGATGTCTGTTAATCAGGACTTTGCCAACTCAATGCCAACCGGCGCAATGCGATTCTAGTCATTAACCCATTGACGAATCGGGGCTAAAACTAACTTACTCATGGATTTGTGGCGCATCCAGAGATGGGCGAGGCTTCACGAGGTGTTATAATTATTTTCAACATGAGAAAGAAAAAAACGAGCGATCCATTAGTTTCTGTCGTTATTCTAAACTGGAATGGGTTAGAAGACACGCTGAGGTGTATCGATTCAGTACGAAACCTTAATTATGCCAATATCGAGATTGTATTGGTAGACAATGGATCAAAAAACGACGCAGCCAAGCTCGAAAAACTCGCCTCCCCAAGAATGAAGCTTATCAAAAACAAATCCAATCTGGGTTTTGCAGGCGGCCAAGTTTCCGCACTCCCCCATTGTTCGGGCGACTTTATTTTGCTGCTCAATAATGACGCTGTCATAGACAAGGATTCCGTAAAAAAAGCTCTCAAAACTTTTGACGCAGACCCCAAAATCGCTGCTGTTGGAGGACGCACACACCCCTTTGATAAAAACAAAAAAAACATCACATTCTATGCCCATCAATGGATTAATCCGGTAACAGCTGATGTTATAACTCTGGGCGTTGACAATCAAAAAACAGAGGACGTGATTACCGTTTCCGGATCCTGTGTCTTTATACGAAAATCAGCAATCGATAATGTCGGCTACTTCGACGAACGTTTTTTTGCATATTATGAAGAATCAGATCTTTTTGCCAGATTCCTTAGGGCTGGATGGCGCATTGTATATAACCCAGCCATCATCGCCTACCATAAAGACAGAGCGTCCACCAAAGACAAGCAATATATGTACTATTATCTGATGCTCAAAAATCAGTTTTTGTTAGATCGGAAGAGCACATGTCTGAACTCCAGTCACTGACCAATCTCGTATGCCGTCTTCTGCTTGA
>CALKHY010000169.1 GCA_937988795.1 uncultured Candidatus Saccharibacteria bacterium | reverse complement strand
TTCCATGACATGCCATGGCTCGAAGCTGCGTTCCTTGGCGGCCTGTGGGGCATTGTCGCGCTTGGTTGTCTGCTATTCCCATTCGCTGTCAAGAACCTTAAGAAAAAAGTGGCTACCGTAGCCATCTGGGCATTCCTGCTTGGCGGTGCCGTGTTCAGCCTATTCGGCGCCATGAACTTCTACACCCACATTGGTATGTACACCAACCTCAACAAGGGTACGAACTACAAGTTCTAACACCGCGTCGGTTCATTTACCACAAACAAAAGTCCCGCTTTACCGCGGGACTTTTTCTATGTCAATCATTGTCGCCAGGGCCCATAACCTACTTCTTCGTGTAATGAGTATCATTTGTTATTATTTGGATCATGAGGGCAGAAGTAATGTTCCATTGCGGCAATGCGCCAAAAATGGAACGAGTAATTGATCTTACCATAGCATTGACAGACAAAAACGCCGCTGAAGCCAAAAGACATATTCGAGAAGATTTTGTATGGAATGAGGTTGGCGAAGGCGAGATAGCCAACTACAACAATCTTGATGAAGTTCTATCAAAGCGCCCAGACGTATCAAAAATCACGGTGAATAACGCACTAAGCCACGGTAACGGGGCTATGTGCGAAGGTATTTTAGAATTCGAAGACGGTGATAAGCTCTACTTTTGTGCGGTGGCTCGGTTTGCGAGCACTACAAAAGATGCGCTAATAAAAGAAATCCATTTCTACTTTCAAGATTAGAAGATAAACGCGCATGGGGTGCTGAGCAGAAAGCATGGACAAATCCGCGCTTGAGAGGGCGTACAGAGGCGAATAGCTAGAAGGTGGCATGATGATCGTCAAAGCAGCGCTACTACTTTTTCGGGACGGCAAGGACGCGAAAGAACTCATGTTCGTGCGCGAACATGATAAATCTTTCTTCGTTTTTCCCGGCGGCAAACAGGAAGACGGCGAAACGATTGAGCAGACGCTTGTACGCGAGATACAAGAAGAATTGTCGGCAGAGATTAGGAATGCCCAGAAACTCGGCGTGGCCACCGGTCAAACGCCCGATGGCCGCGATCTGGAAATGCACCTGTTTACCGCCGATCTATTGAGCGAACTAAAAGCATCAGGTGAAATTGCCGAGATCATATGACTGGACCGCAGCTCAATATTGAAGAACGACAAAATAACGCCAATTACACACCACCATGTCATACCATTCCTAGATAAAAAGGGCATTTGGTGACCTATCTAGAACCGTCGGCAAATTATATCTACTCATGTTTGAAATGTTATACTAAGGGTATGAAAAACCAGAAGCACTATGTTTGCCTTGGCGGCTGCAAGGGCGTATCGGACAAGCCAGGTGTGTGCCAGGCGCCAGATTGCGCGCACCATCAGCACGAGTTGGTGGAGTGCGATTGCACCGACGGCCAGCACCACAACTTCGATCCGGCAGCATTCGGCAAAGCGTAAACCAAACTTTGGCCCATTCTCATAACCCTGCCAAGTATTTGATGATGCAACAAGTCTCTTGATACACTCTTTTCGGTATGAACAACTTTAACGAAGCATTTATGCGGCGGGCGATTGAGCTTGCGCGGGAAGGGATGAGCAAAGGAGCCGGCGGCCCGTTTGGGGCTGTGGTTGTCAAAAACGGCCAGATTATCAGCGAGGGAAACAACGAAGTAACCTCCACCAACGACCCCACAGCGCATGCCGAAATTGTGGCAATCCGCCGAGCTTGCGAAAATTTAGGCAGCTTCCAGCTGACAGATTGCGACATTTACACCAGCTGTGAACCGTGCCCTATGTGCTTGGGCGCCATCTATTGGGCCCGACCGCGGGCGGTGTATTTTGCTGCCACGCGGAACGACGCCGCAGAAATCGGATTTGACGATGACTTTATTTACGAGCAAATCCAGCTGCCGCACGACCAGCGCAGCATACCGCAAATACATAAGCCGAGCAGCGAGGCAAAGGCCGTCATGGACGCCTGGCGCAGCAAAGCCGACAAAATCGAATACTAGAACCCATCTCAAAAATGCCTCAAAAGAATAAGGATACAGGCCAGATGCACAAACCCGACGAAGTTCTCGAGTTT
>CALKHY010000168.1 GCA_937988795.1 uncultured Candidatus Saccharibacteria bacterium | reverse complement strand
AGCTCACCAAGATTGCCGAAGAAAAGGCCGCCGACATGAACACTGACGACATCGAAGCTGTCAAGAAGATGGTCGCCGGCACCGCCCGCAGCATGGGTGTTGTAATCGAGGGTTAAGCCAATGTCTGAGCTACCAACACCGTCAGAGGGGACAGGAAGCACGTTTTCCGACGAGCAAAGGGCTGCCGCCATTAGTTGTATAGCAGCTGCGCTAAGACAAGCATATGATCAACGTGAGCTCAATTTAGTTACTAATGGGGTCACCCCGGACGAAGCAATTAACGCAACAGAACGCGATGCCAGACGTAGACTTGAGGCGTTGGAGACACAATTAGGGCAACCAGAACAGCAAACGCCTGACACATCAGAATCAAACAGCTAACAGAGTGGGAGGCTTTAGGCCGCTAGCACCACAGAAGGAGAGTAACCATGGCAGAAGAAGCCAAGAAGCAAGTAGAAGAAAAGGAAGTCGAAGCCGTACAGGCTGAGGCTGTTGAAGCTGAAGAAACCAAGGAAGAAAAGACCGAAAAAGCAACCGCCAAAGCTGGCAAACGCAGCGCCAAGGCACTGAGAGAAGCCGAGGAAAAGGCTGCCAAGGAAGAACGCAAGGCCAAGATCGCCGCTGGCGAGGTTGAGGCTGAGAGCAAGCCCAAGCAGGTCGCCAAGCCGACCCGTCCGCGCATCGAGCGCCAGGGCAAGAAGTTCCGCGAGGTAGCCAAACTGGTTGACAAGACCAAGCAGTACACCTTAGCCGAGGCTATTGAGCTGGCCATCAAGACCAGCCCGGTCAAGTTTGACGCCACTGTTGAACTGCACGTCAACCTCAACGTTGACCCGCGCCACGCCGACCAGAACATCCGCGACAACCTCGTACTGCCGGCGGGTACCGGCAAAACCGTCCGCGTCGCCGTCTTTGACGACGAAAAGGTCGAGGGTGCCGACATTGCTGGCGTCGACACGATCATCAAGGCGCTGGACAAGGGCGAGGTCAACTTCGACATCCTGATCGCTACCCCGGCCCAGATGCCAAAACTCGGTAAGTACGCCCGCCTGCTTGGCCCGCGCGGCCTGATGCCGAACCCCAAGAGCGGCACCGTAACCACCGACGTTGCCAAGGCGGTCAAGGAAGTCAAGGCCGGCCGTGTTGAATACCGTGTCGACAGCACCGGTATCGTGCACGTGCCGTGCGGCAAAGTAAGCTTTGGCTCGCAAAAACTGGAAGACAACATCCGCGCTGTGCTTCAAAACGTTAAAAGCAACAAGCCAGCCAGCATCAAGGGCACCTACATTAAGGCAATTCACCTTGCCACCACCATGGGCCCATCCATCACTGTCGCTACCAGCGAGGTGTAAGCTCGGCCCGTCAAGAACAAACACCCCGCCCCAAGAAAGCGGGGTGTTTTTCTTTTGGCGTCCGTCTTAAAAGGTTGTGCTTGGGTTAATTCGCCTGTATAGTGCAAGCAGAGATAATCAAAGGAGTCACTCACATGGATCCACAAAACCCAGGGAATGCCGCCGGACCAACGCCCAATTCTAACCCAGCTACACCACCAGCCCCTAATTCGACGCCCGAGTTCGACCCGGCGGCCACGGCAACGACGCCTGCGCCAGAATCTCCAAACCCAGCCGCCATGGCAGGAGTATACCCAATACCTTCGGAAGTACAGCCGGCAACGCAAACTCCCAACCCTGCTGCAACTCCGGGATTAGACTCGTCGCAAGCAGTAGCGCAAACGCCGCAAGAGCTGGCACAATCCTTAGCGAACAACCCAGTTGCAACCATCAGTTCAAGCCCGATACAGCCGGTTGAACCCCCAACACCGGAAGGACCCAGTCCGCTGCCGAACCAGCCGCAAGAACCGTCAGCGCCTGCTACCCAGCCGTATCCCGTAATGAGCGCCTCGGCGCAAGCCGCAGCGCGGGCCAAGAAGCACAAGCTCATTGGTATTAGCATTATCATCGGCGCTATCCTGCTGCTCGGCGGCTTGGGCTATTTAGCATACGCCACATTCTTTGGCAGTCTCGCCGGCTAGCAAACGGCGACGAGATCAAAACCATATGCGTGATATTGCACAAAAGCCATACAGTTAACACCTCTGACCTCTTTACAAATAAGCCGATAACCGGCATACTTAACTCTAACTGAAAGGGGATAGATAGCATGGCAGAGCAAACATACGACGCAGATGGTTACTACGGCGAAGTTGACGCCGGCGAAGAGGAGCTGGACCTCAGCTTCCTGGACGAGGACGAAAAGGAAGACGAGCAAAAGTAACGCGGCCTAGACATGGATCGAGCACCAAAAAGCGGCCTGCGCGTCGGGCTGGTAGTGCCGCATATCTTCATACATCGCGACATCCTGTCGAACGTCATTTTTTCTCCTGGACAATTGGCGCTTGATTTGGCCGCTGGGCTTGGGCAATTAGGTGCAGAGGTAACCCTCTTTACGCCCGGGCCTGCTGATACGACCGTGCCCAACGTCACGGCTGATATGTCGCTGTTTGAGCAAGAACTTGCCGGCCGTGGCTATGGCTACGTGGAGCTGCTCAAGAAGCACCCGCTGACGTTTGTGTCACTGGCGCGGCAAGTGCAGGCCGAGATCATCGCCAAGGCCTACGCCATGGCCAACAACAACGAGCTGGACATCGTGCACATCTATACCAACGAAGAAGACATCGCGCTGCCGTTTGCACAGTTCTGCAAAAAGCCGGTCGTATTTACGCACCACGACCCGTTCCAGCTGCTCATCAAGTACAAAAACGTCTTTCCCAAGTACAAGCATCTCAACTGGATTTCGATGTCGTACGCCCAGCGCGCCGACATGCCGCCGGACACCAACTGGGTTGCCAACATTTACCACGGAATAGACGAGAACAGGTTTGCGCCAAACTACAACCCCAAAGGCGATTACGTGGCCTATCTGGGGCGGATTATCGAGGCAAAAGGTGTACACCTGGCGATTGCCGCAGCCAAGAAAGCGGGCGTGAAGCTCAGGATCGCAGGCAAACACTACGCCGGCCACGGCAAAGACACCTACTGGCGCGAGCAGATCGAGCCACAGCTAGGCGACAACATCGAATACGTCGGCTTCCTCAAAACCGACGCCGAAAAGCAGGAATTCCTCGGCAACGCCCGCGCGTTAATCGTCCCCTCAATTTTCAACGAACCCTTCGGCATGGTCGCCATCGAAGCCTTAGCCTGCGCCACCCCCGTCATCGGCCTCAACTCCGGCGCACTACCAGAGATTATTACACCTGGCAAGACGGGTTATATTGTCGAAAAAACTGACGATCCAACAAAAATGGCTGCCGACATCAGCGATGCGATACAGGCAGCCACTACATTAGACCGCCGCGCTTGCCGCGAGGTATTCGAAGCGCGCTTTATAGCTAAGATTATGCATGAGAAGCACTTGCGGCTCTACCTAAAATTTACCGCGCAAGTCTGAATGGGTTAACTCCGCTATGGCCTATTCCAATAATACCCAACTATCCAAGCAATGCCGGCCCCAACGCTAGCCAATACAGCAGGTAGCGTAAATGGACTACCCGCTAGCTGATCTAGGGCATCTCGTATTTGGTCGATTGTTGTCGGATCGCCCACCTCGGTCAATACCCTTGCACCTACAGCACGAGCCTTATCAGAAAAACCAGATCCAGGCATAAGAACTTCACAGACATCAGGTCCGGATAGCACCTTTTTTGTTACTATGCTACCAGCCTGAACAGCAACTTCAGTTACATCTTGTCCTGCCTCAACTTTGTCGGCAATCTCAGCTTTTGCTGCTTCTTCCTCAGCAAGAGTTTCAAGAGCAGTCTGCACATCGGCGGCATATGGCCCACCTATACAATGGTTATATACGTTTTCCCTAAGTCGACCACCAGCACTGACACTTTCGGCAATCTCCTTAGCGGCAAAAACTCCAGTACCAACAGTGATCGGGGCTGCTACAATTTGTATTCCTGTCCCTGTTTCCAAACTCATACCCAATCTCCTTTATAAAAGGTTATAGTACCCTAGAATAATAGTCCCGTCAAATATATTTTCTGGCGATTATTCCTTACAGCAAGGAGTGCGTTGCGTACGGTACGACTTACACCATCCCGGCTACACTACGCTTGACTCTACTTGCTGTGAAGGGATAATCGCCTATTTTCTAGTCTAGACGATAACTAGATCCGTTTTAATCCTGGGGTGGGCCTGGTAGTTTTCGAGGATGAAGTTTTCTTCTTTGAAGTCGTCGATGGTTTTGACGTCGCCGACGATCTTGAGCCGCGGGAAGGGGTAGGGCTTGCGCTTGAGCTGCTCTTTGGCGGCTTCGATGTGGTTGGTGTAGAGGTGGGCGTTGCCGGCGGCGATGACCAGCTCGCGCGGCTCGGCGCCAACCAGGTGTGCAACCATGTGCAGTAGTAGCGCGTACTGGGCGATGTTGAACGGCGCGCCGAGGAAGACGTCCCAGCTTCTTTGGTACAACTGCAGGCGCAGCTTGCCCTTGGTCAGGTCAAACTGGAACATCGTATGGCACGGCGGCAGACGCATTTCTTCCAGCTCACCAGCGTTCCATGCATTGACGATAATACCCTTGGAGTCGGGATTGTTCTTCAGTTCGTTGATAGCCCACTGGAGCTGGTCAAACTCAGTGCCATCCGGCCGCTTCCAATGCCGCCACTGCACGCCGTACACGCGGCCGAGGTCGTTTGAGCCCTCGTGCAAAAACCCATCCCAGTACTTAATGCCGTGCTCGTGCAGATAATCGACATCCGACGAGCCAGAGATAAACCAAAACAGCTCGTGCAGCAAAATCTTGAACGGCATCTTTTTGGTGGTCAAAAGCGGAAACCCGGCGCGCATATCAAACCGCACCTGTCGCCCAAACACCGATTTAATCGGATGAATGCCGCGCGTCTTCTTGGTGCGGCCATTCTTCAGGATATCCACCATCAGTTCCAGATATTCGTACTCCGGATGCCTCATAGCGTCCATTATAGCCATACCGCAACCAAAAGCACTATATTTAGAGGATTATCACAACATGTTATAGGAGATTGACGGACAATTTTAGTCCTGCAATCGGATCCAGCGCATACAACTTGGATCGAATGGCGGGTCCGGCAGCTCCTTATCGGG
>CALKHY010000167.1 GCA_937988795.1 uncultured Candidatus Saccharibacteria bacterium | reverse complement strand
CCAGCCGCGGCGACGAAGCCGAAGAAAAGCCCCTGTTCTCCGTCGCCGCCCCCCGCGCCCGCGAGCGGCTCGAAATCACCCATGCCCGCAACCGTGGCGGCGAAAGTTCAGAGCCTTCGCGCTTTATCCGGCAGTTGCCAGTCGATGTACTTACGCGCCATACCGACCCAGGCATAGCTGACCAACTCCGCCGTATCGCCAAACGCGCCGCAAAAAACAGCCAGACTAGTTTGTTCTAGGTTTATTTGTGTCCGTTTAGGTGCTTGTAGTTAATCCCTTTGTCGACAAATTCCGACCACCACCACTCTTGAGGGTGGCTATCTTTCATGGCATGGGCCAGCTTCTTGGCCGATTCGGTGCGCATGTGTGGTACACGGTTTGTAAAGTCGCCCTCGAACCATTTTTCGGCAAGCTTGTGGCCGCGCCATGCCAGCAGCCATTCGATGTACATTTGCGCCAGCGTGTCGGCGTCTTTGGCACACTTGGACACGAGTGTTTCGCGTTCCTCATATTCGTGCACCATGCCCTCCAGATCCTGCCCGAACGGCAGGCCGGCAAACTGGTCGTGCACCGCTTTCTCGTCGTCCATGCGCGTGTAGTTTTTGGCTACGAAGTCAGCGTCGCCGGTGCGTGCCTCGGCAAGATCGTGCAGCAGTCCCATGCCCATGGCCTTCAGGCCGTCCTCGTTGCTTAAGCCCTCCATCCTCGCCAGACAGTAGGCAATGACAGCCACGTGGTAACAGTGCGACGCAATGGTGTCCGGCGCATTGTTGCCGAGGTTCCGCACGTGCGCGCGCGGCATGTCCAGCAGCATCCCCGCTTGCTCGATCAGATACAACACTCGCCTGTCCATTACGCGCCATTATAGCATTCGGATAGACCAGCATGTATACTGAGATGGATTAAAGGGGTGTCGTGCTAATGGCGGGCATAGATTATTCACAGTATTTTGATGAAACCGGCCTGAAATCGCCGTACTATCGTGTTTCTGTAAAGGCAATCGTGCGCGACGATCAGGACAGGGTGCTTGTATGCGCTGACGATACTGGCACGTATGAGCTGCCTGGTGGCGGCTGGGAGCATGGCGAGACCTTTGAGGAAGCTCTCAGCCGCGAATTCGAGGAAGAGATGGGCGTGGCGGTCCAAAAAGTTGGCAACCTCCTGTTCACCTACTATGGCCGCGGCACGTACCAGGGTGAGATCCGCAAGTGCCTTATGCTGCGTATTGTCGCCGAAGCTGAGCTTGAGAGTTTTGATTTTACATACGATGAGGACGAAGTGACCGAAGTCCGCTTCGTTACCCGCGAAGAATTTCTTACCCTCAATTGGTGCGACGTTGATCCGGATATCGTTAAGTTTGTTGATAAAATCTGGCCGCCCAAGAATAGCGCTGCCGCAGGCTCAACCTTAAACCACGATGCCATCGCCCTATGACAGACGATTTTTATCCGCCGGAAAATTACTACCGCGTGTCGCTCAAGCCGTTGGTTTTTGATGGCGAAGGACGGTTGCTGGTCGGCCAAAACAGCGACGGCTTTTGGACGATGCTCGGCGGCGGCTGGGACCATGGCGAGACTTGGCAGGATTGTATCCGCCGGGAGGCAAAAGAAGAGTTCGGCGCGGAAGTCGTATCTGTAGGCGAGGCTGTCTGTTTTTACCGGCACACTACATTTAAGGGCCGGCCCAAAATCTCTATTGCGGTGCCCGTTGAGGTCGCCAACCATGATTTTGTATGCAACGCGGACGACGAAGAAATCGTCGCGGTGAAGTTTGTGGCCAAGCAAGAGTTCTTGCGGCTGCCGTTCATGGAAAGCGAGGCGTCGGTGAAGCAATGCGCCGATCAAATCTGGTCGGCGGTTGAAAAAAACGCCAAAAACAGGTAAGATTACAGGGTCAGCCAGCGGCGCTTTAGCTCAGTTGGTAGAGCAGAGGCCTGAAGAGCCTTGTGTCCCCAGTTCGAGTCTGGGAGGCGCCACCAAAGAAAGTGCCCCACAACGTAAGCGAGTGGGGCATTTTCTTTGGTGGTACTCACGGCGAAACTTTCCCCGAAGGGGCGGTTCGATAATTCCGCGGTTAGCGGAATTATATGCAGAGCCCAAGAAATCCATCCTTGAAAGAAATAGATTTCTTGGCGCGAAGCTATAATCTGGGAGGCGCCACCGATTGCCTGTTGTGCTCGCTGTTTCAATAACCTATACTCAAAACAAAACAAAAGCAGCATCGAAGGAGCAACATGAAACTCTTTGGCATATCACTCATCACGCTGGGCCTACTATCTTCGTTCGTTTTTTTCATTATTATCCTGATTTTGCTCGTTACCGACCATGTCGCCATCGTCCCGGCCATTGCCATGACGGTAGCGTTCAACTTCTTGCTGTGGCTCGTCGGCCCCAAGATCACTGATTTTATCAACCGCATCTTCTACAAGGTGCGTTTTCTGGAGCAACAGGAAGTTGAGCAGCACTACCCGCACATCGCCAAACTTATCCAATCGGTTGCGGATGAGTACAAGTTCAAGTTCCCCAAGGTCGGGATCATTGCAGATAACAACCCGACGGCTTTCACCTACGGCTCGGCCAGGTTTAACGCCCGCTTGGTGATTACCCAGGGCATTTTTAAATACTTGAACGAAGACGAGCAAAAAGCGGTAGTTGCGCACGAGATGGGGCACATTGTCCACCGCGATTTTGTGGTGATGACGATTGCCAGCACTTTGGTGCAAATTTTGTACGAGTTGTACGCGGTGCTCATCCGCACGCGCGGGCGTAACAATCCGCTGCCGCTCATCGGAATGTTGTCGTTCATTTTGTACTGGATTGGTTCGTACCTGCTGCTGTTCCTCAGCCGGACGCGCGAAAAGCTGGCCGACGCTTTCTCGGCCAAAATCACCGAGCCGGATGATCTAGCGACGGCGCTCATCAAGATTGCCTACGGCATTGTCACCGAATCGGACGACGACAAAACCAAGCGCCTGCTCGCGAGCACCAGGCACATGGGGCTGGTGGACGTTAAGGACGCCAAGGCCACCGGCAGTCTCACCTACGTTGCGCACCACGACCGCCACATCATTGCCGAGGCTATGGTGTTCGACAGCTATAACCCGTGGGCCAAGCTCATCGAGCTCAATTCGACCCATCCGCTGACCGGCCGGCGCATCCATCTTCTCAGCAAACTGCCAAGCAAAAGTGGTCGTACCTTTAGCTACGACGTTGACGGCGCAGCAACAAGGATGCACCTGAATGTTGACGCGCTCTGGCGCAATTTCTTTAAGGATATGGGCATAGTGTTGCTGCCGTTCGCCCTTTTCGGCGTATTTCTCGTCTTTACAAAATCATTCGCGCTGGCGCTGGCCGCGCTTGGCCTCGGCTTTTTGGCAAAAGCTATGTACCGCTACCCAATCCGCGAGGCGGCCAAGACTACCGTGTTGGACGAGATGCGTAACCCCTACGCCTCACCGCTGCGCGGCAAGCCGGTCCGCATAGAGGGGCATGTAGTGGGGCGTGGCGTGCCCGGATATGTATTTGGCGAGGACATGATGTACCAGGACAAGACCGGTCTGATCTTCGTCAACTACCACTCTGCCTTAGGCTTTTTGGGCAACATACTGTTTGCGCTCCGAAAGGTGAAAAAGCTGATGGGTCTGCCGTCCGTGGCCGAGGGCTGGTTCCACCGCCATATGGCCTCAATGCTGACGCTGCGCCGACTTGAGACTGGCGAGGGCGTGACCAAGAGCTACCGGCACGTCTGGTCGAGGATTTGGCCGTCACTCTTAATCATCATCTCGCTCATAGTGGTATTTGCCGGTCGATAGCGTGGTTGGTTATCGGCTAGCCGGTTGTGGTATGATGCTGACATGGGACTAGACTTTACATCTATTAAGGATCGCCATGGTGCGGCGGTCTACATAATCCACAGCGGGAATGTTTTAGAGCAGCGCGCAGCCGAGCGGCTGGCGGCCGACCTGGCAAAACGGGCTCCAAAGCACCAAATTGAGGTGCTGTCGGCAAAAAGCAAGGACGGGGAAAGCATTGTAGCGTTCTATTCGCTAAACAGGATGAGCTTCCCCCACGTTTTGGTAGTGAGGGACGACGACCAACTCGCGCACCATTGGTACGGGCAAAGCCTGCCCACTGCCGAGCAAATGGCCTTTAGCCTGCAGCGGGTTACCGAGTCCTAGGCTACCCATCGCTTCGTCTCTTGAAAAAACGACATTTTTTGCTATTCTATAAGAGTTACGAAGAGTCACGCGGGTGTAGCTCAGTTGTCTAGAGCGCATCCTTGCCAAGGATGAGGCCACGGGTTAGAGTCCCGTCACCCGCACCAAACATTTGAATTATGAGCCGAAAGGCTCTTTTTCTTTGTCTCAACGATTGTCTTAAAGGGGTCGTTGAGTATATAAGACAACTTTTTATCTTTCAATTCAATGTTTGAAAGTACATATTCCAGCAATTTCTGTCGCAAGTCATCATCGCTCTCTTTGAACAGCATTTCAGCCCGTTGTGCCAAGTCTAACAGATAGGATGCGGTTACTTGAAAGTCTTTGTTATCACTTGTTAGCAACTTTAGGCGGTCATTCAGTTCCTGCTGCCGCTTTTCTAGGTCAGTTGCAATTTCATCGTGTAGTGTCTGTGCAATTCTTCATCAGTTGATTTTCTGGCATATAAAATATATTTCTCAGACATAGCTTACCCCCTAAAGCTTAAATAGCCGCCTCGCTGGACACAATCCGGAAGAATCCAAATTGTACGAGACGGCTATTAAAGCCAACAAAATAATTCTTCCGTTTGATTGTGTCCAACTCCTATTTTATACCAAAACCGCCAATGGCGGCTAAAATCCAAAAAGGCGCAGCCTACGGCTGCCCATTATTTTTCTCCCCCCTCTGAAAACATCTGGCTTGCGCTCCGCGCAACCAAAGAAAAAACGGCGCATTCGCGCCGCAATTCCGATTTTGTTCCAAACTTGGTGGACTTCTACAACGAAATCCAAACCCATTTTAGCACGAAGTGCTGAGCCAAGCCCCGCCGCCTAGCGGGCAA
>CALKHY010000166.1 GCA_937988795.1 uncultured Candidatus Saccharibacteria bacterium | reverse complement strand
CTGTAAGCTCTTGGATTGCTTGCGCATCTTTGTGCTTTTGGATGGCAGGGCGGTCGTACAGGCTGGTGCGGCTAATACCAACGACTCTGGCGAGTTGCCGCTTAAAGCCTGGTTCGACCTCATCCAGGGCGGCTAGCCTTTTGGGCGGTCGGCACGGGCGGAGAGCTTGCCAATGACCCGGTAGGCATTGTCCAGTTCGCGTTTGAGCTGGTTTATCTGGGCGATGTAGTTCTTCTCGCCGCCAATGACATCCTGGCGGCACCAGGTCCGAATGCTGGCGGTGCTGACGCCATATAGGTTACTGGCCTCGGCTTGCGACATGCCGGACTTAACGGCTGCCATTATCTCTTGCTTTAACTGCGGGTCAACGGGCTTAGCCATATACATTATTCTCCCTGTGGCAATATCTACCACATGTTACTTGGTATGCACCACTTTGGCTAGCTAGTTTACTTTGGGTGTGTGTTCAGTTTAGGGGGAGCCTGACACCGAGTTATCGCACGAAATATGCCGAGTTCCTGAAGATAAGCTTCCCTCGAGTACCGATGCCCACACAAGCTGAGTTTGATCGCCTCGTACCACTCGGCCGCCAGCTTCGCGAGCTACATCTTATGAAAGCGCCAGTTGAGTATGACACAACGTATCCAGAAGTAGGCGATAATTTGATAGAAAAAGTGCAGTATGACGACTGCAAAGTATATATTAACGACACGCAATATTTTGGTAACGTACCGGTACTAGCCTGGAATTGCTACATCGGCGGCTACCAACCAGCGCAAAAATGGCTCAAAGATCGCAAAGGCCGCAAGCTCACCGACGAAGATTTAGAGCACTACCAAAAAATTATCAAGATCTTGCTCGAAACCGCCCGAATAATGAAACAAATTGGCTAGATATGAATGGTGATTTTCATGAATTCAAGCAGAATGATCCTCGAAACCCAATCCCAGAAATAAATAGAATCTTCTATCGTGATTATGATGAGGAATACTTTATAAATAAGGCTATTCTTCTAGGGGCTATTGTGGCAAGCCCAAAGTCCATTAAAGAACATCTTGGCAGCGGGTATTCTATCGGCAAGCTTAAAGTGGATAACCTCAAAATTACGCAAAAGTGGCTCAAGGGCTACGCTAAGAGAGAAATTGTTATTAATAGCTATCACGCTATTGAATCATTCTTCAGGCTATTTTTCGCCCACGTTGAGGAGTCAGAATGTCCTTGGATTGGCGTTGAGCAGATGAAGAACTTTAAGGAGTTCAAGGGCAGGATTGAAAAACTGCTTAAGCGTGAGTACTTCAAGAATGACCATGACAAAGCTGTAGCTGAGGTGCTGTTTGGTAATCGCAGTATGTATGGTAATGCGACAGACGATGAGTGGGCTGAAAATGTTAAAAAGGCAGTGGAACTAGTTGATAGGTTTGGTCACGACATCTTAAACAACCAAGATTACAACGTATACAAACATGGTGCGGCACTGCTTGATACGCAGTTCGGATTTAGACTTGATGACGGTAAGGTTTTAGGCGCAGACAAACAGGATGTGTTCATGTATTTAAGCTCTACGACCGAGAAAACACCCGACAAGCTAATTAAAAAGTTCAGCAAGACTTTTAAGTTTATGAGGTGGCAGAATAGGGTTGCTAGTACATACATGGCTAGCCAGTTGATGCACAATATGCTCACACTACAGAAATTGCACTTCAAGTTGATTGAGCCAAAGAAAGCAAAAATCTACACCTTTCAGAAACATGACCTCAATAAGATACTAGATGGCGATAATAAAGGTAGAATTGCTATGCCGTCTACAGTCAGTGAGTCATTATTCGAGCGTCACTACGTCACGAAGAAAAAATCCAAAAATTAGCCATAAAAGCCTGGACTTCACAAACCTTTGCGGTATCTTCTACTTTGCAATGGAAACCACACAGCAAATTAAGTATTGCCTATACGCTCGAAAGTCTTCAGAGCAAGATGAAAGGCAGGCCATGAGCATAGATTCGCAGCTTAAAGAAATGGCTGAACTTGCCCATCGCGAAGGCCTGACAATTGTAGAGATAAAACAAGAGAGTCATTCAGCAAAAATATCCGGACAAAGGCCAGTTTTTGCGGAGATGTTAGAAGAACTTAGGAATGAGAAGTACAATGGCATCCTCACCTGGGCCCCCGACCGATTAAGCAGGAATGCCGGTGACCTTGGCTCGCTTGTCGACCTCATGGATGCCAAGAAGCTGGCCAAAATAAAGACGCACTCACAGGAGTTTAGCAATAACCCGAACGAGAAGTTCTTACTCATGATACTTTGCTCACAGGCAAAGCTTGAGAATGATAACCGAGCCATTAATGTTAAACGAGGGATTCGTGCCAAATGCGAGATGGGCTGGCGGCCATGTATGCCGCCACTCGGCTATTTTACCCGTGCGGCAACTGGCAAAGAGCGATATGTCATAGTAGATGAAGACCGAGCGCCATATATTAGACAAATGTTTGAGATGTCAGCCTCAGGCAAAAGCGGCAGACATATTCTACGCTGGCTTGATGAGAATAATGTGCGTACACGGAAGGACAAGCACATATCCCTCAGCATGGTCTATAAGATACTCAAGAATCCTTATTACTACGGCGAATTTGAATACCCCAAAGGCAGTGGTAATTGGTATAAAGGCAACCATGAGCCACTCATAACTATGGAACTATTCGATAAAGTCCAGCAAGCTCTAGTCGTACCGATCAAGTCAAAATGGGGCTCCAAAGAGTTCCCCTACAAGCAATTCCTGAAATGCTACTCTTGCGGATCCAGTATCGTTGGAGAAGAAAAGTTTAGGAAGCTCAAAAACGGCGGCAAACGCAGACATGTCTATTATCACTGTTCAAGACAGATCGACTATACCTGCAAAGAGCCATTCGTATATGAGTCGACAATAGTCGAAGAACTCACTAGGCTAAGCGCCACGCTTATTACGGATCATACGAAACTCGAGCCAGGACTGGTATCGGCAATCCAAAAATATGAGAAGATTGCTCGCATCACCAATCCTCGCATGAGTAAGGACAAAGTGAATAGTAGTTATATAAAGTATGTGCTCCACGAGGGTTCTTTATTCGAAAAGACAAGGCTAATCAGGAATCTGGACGTTAAACTTGCGCTACACGATCGCAAGCTCATAAGAGTAGATTAGGTTCTAGACCCTCTTTTGAACAGATTAGGATAGGTTAAGGGATTCGAACCAAAAAACCGACCTCTCGGTCGATTTTTGCTTTACTCGATTTATACCCAACAGATTAGTAGAGCATATTATGCAATACGGTCATGTTTGGTGCAAATCGTGGCTGGGGGTGAGGGATTCGAACCCCCGATCACGGGACCAAAACCCGTTGCCTTACCACTTGGCCAACCCCCAATGGGTCATGAGACAAACCTACGGTTTTTCTCACCCTGCCGGGCTTTGGCAAAGCCAAAGTCTCGGGCCGCTCTTTCCCCTTTCGGGATCAGAAGAACAGTGTTATTTTATCGCAAAAAGGCGTTTCGTTCAACGATGCAGCGGCCGGCCCGTGAAAAGTCCGTGAAAAGGCTTGCCCATTTCCCTTCCCCTGTCGTAGAGTGAAGATAATATGGCAAAACAGACACCGAGCGCCAATGCGGCGGATTATATCAAGCCGCTCAATATGAATGGTTTGCAGGGACGCATGCTTATTATGCCCGCGCCAAAGGGTAAAAACCGCGAGATTTTGATGGTGTACGGCCACCATTCCAGCCTTGAGCGGTGGTTTGGTCTGATCCAAGTACTCAACAGATACGGCGCCGTGACGGTGCCCGACCTGCCCGGCTTTGGCGGCATGGATAGCTTTTACAAGATCGGCCAAAAGCCGACGCTCGACAACATGGCTGATTATCTCGCAGCATTCATTAAACTGCGCTACAAGCGGCGCCGCATTACGATTGTCGGCATGTCGTACGGTTTTGCGGTTGTGACAAGGATGCTGCAGCGCTTC
>CALKHY010000165.1 GCA_937988795.1 uncultured Candidatus Saccharibacteria bacterium | reverse complement strand
GGCCGCGAAATCCAAGGTGTACTGCCAGTTTATCCAGGGCGTGTGGCACGACGCCGGCGACAAAGCCCGCTACCTTGAGGCCATCGTCGATCACGCCTTGCTCGACGAAGAGCTTGGCCCCGGTTTCCGCAAGTACCTGACCAAGCGTTTGAAGGATAGATAACTTGCAAGTTTGCCAAAACGGGTTATACTAAATGCTAATGAATACCGCCGAGCAAATTCTGGTCGTCATCCTCGCTTCAGCGCTCGCTGTGTTTTTGACTCTCGCAATTGTTATCGCCGTGCAGGTTATCCGTCTGATGAAGACGTTGAACCGCATCTCGGAACGGGCCGAACAGTTCGTTGACTCGGCCGAAAAGACTGCCGAAGCCGTAAAGAGCGCCGTCGGCCAGTTGAGCGTCATGCGTTTTGTGCAAAACGTCGTGGAGATGGTTCACAAAAAATCTAAGAAGAGCGATAGCAAGGGAGAATAACAGTATGGACAAGCGGACGAAAAGGTTTGCAATTGGCGCGCTACTCGCTGCGGCAGCTGGTTACGTAGCAGGCATTCTGACTGCACCGAAGAGCGGCAAGGAAACCCGCGAGGACATCAAAAACACCGCTATCAAAACCTACAAGGCAGCCGAAAAGGAGCTGAAAGAGCTGCACACCGAGCTAAACAAACTCATCGGCGAAGCAGGCAAGAAGGCTGGCGAGCTCAAGGGTGCGGCGCAAAAGAATTTTGACAAGGCTGTCGAAGGTGCCAAGGTTGCCAAAGAAAAGGCCCGCGAGCTGCTCAGCGCCGTCCATGAAGGTGACGCCGAAGACAAGGATCTGAAGCAGGCGATCGAAGAGGCAAAGAAGGCTGCCGAGCATCTCAAGAGCTTCCTGAAGAAATAGGCGCGAACGACCGAGAATGGCAACAAAAAGACCCGGCCCTTGAATGGCCGGGTCTTTGCTGCCCGGTTAGATCAGCTAGTAGTAGTCACTCTGATGGCTGTGGCGTCCGCCGCGGCGCTTGGCCTCTAATGGTTGGGCTGCGGCGCCTTTGCGACCTGCCGCATGGGGATCAGCTCCGCGCGGGCTGCCAAATTTGCCCGGGCTGGCCTGTCCGCCCCTGCTGGCCTGGAATTCAGTGTCCGGCCGGTTGCCGAACTGCCCTGGGGTCTTTGAGATCGGAAGAGCACACGTCTGA
>CALKHY010000164.1 GCA_937988795.1 uncultured Candidatus Saccharibacteria bacterium | reverse complement strand
GGTGAGCCGTTCTGGCAGGCGGTTGTAGGTGCGTCGCTGTTCGCGTCTTTGCTTGCCGGCCTGCTGGCGCTGGCATTCGGCTTCGTCTACTACGTGGGCGCCCACCGGGCACCGCAAGGTGTGGTGCTCGTCAGCCGGGTGTGCAACCTGGTGTTGGCCGGCCTGTTGGCGCTGGTGTTGGTAGGAGTATTGCGCACTGGCGGTTCACATCTGCTTAATCTGCCGTATGCCTATCTGGCAGTCATCGCGTCCAGTATTGTACTATTGCAGGCGGTCTGGCTGGCGGCTAATCGCGAGTGGCGGATGTGGTGGTGTCTTGCGGGCCTTGCGCTTCTTGCGCCGTTTTTGATGTGCCTTGCGAATTATCCATATCTGGTGTATCCGGACATCATGCTTTCGTCGCAGTCGGTGACTGAAACAGTATTCGGGTCACTGGTTGCACAATAGACAACATTAGGGTTATGCTTGATTCATAGCAACCAATAATGAGCTTTAAGCAATGACACAACTAGAAAAACTTGAAGCCAAGCTCGATGAGCTGCTGGACAAAAAAGCCCCGTTCAAGCTGCCAGAGGACTCCCGCAAGTCGCTGGCTGGCGCAATGTGGTGGCTGGCAGGTCTCGCAGGGGTTCTGCAGGCATACGTCGCGTGGAGGACGTGGGACAAATGGCAGGAAGTAAACGAGTTTGTCGAGGCTGCCAACAACTTTGCCCGTGCGTTTGGCGTCGACACTGGTGCAAGCGAACTCGGCTTCAGTTTTTATTTGTCGCTGGCTGTACTGGGTGTAAGCGCTGCCCTGCTCCTCTTGGCAGTGCCTGGGCTCAAGGCGTTTAAGAAGGCTGGTTGGAATCTGGTGTTTTATGGCTTGCTCGTCAACCTGGTTTACGGTGTTATCTTTGCCTTCACCGGCTACGGCGGGTTCGGTGACCTGGTCGGCGCGGCGTTGGGCTCGCTGATCGGCGCGTACCTGCTCTTCCAGGTTCGCAGTCAGTTTAGCGGCAAAAGTGCTCATGCGGCTGCTCCGAAGGTCAGCTAGTGCAGAATTTGGCAATCAAAAAACACCTCGGGAATGTCCCGAGGTGTTTTGTTTGGCGGTTAATTTAGTAGCGCCGGTTGCCGTAGCTTCCGCGTTCGCGGTTTGGGCGACCCTCGCGCGGGCGAGCTTCGCTTACTGCTACCGCGCGGCCTTCAATTTCTTTGCCGTTTAATAGCTCAATTGCGGCCTGGGCCTCTTCCTCGCTTGCCATTTCGACAAATCCGAAGCCCTTGGAGCGGCCGGTGTCACGGTCGATAATCACCTTAGCGGATACTACGGTGCCGGCGGCCTCGAACGCCTCTTTTAGTTGGTCGTCACCCACGCTGTAGCTCAGCGAGCCGACGAAAAGTTTGGTTGCCATTTTCAGCTTCCTCTTTCTCTCTCTTGAGGTAAGCTGAAATTCACATTCAAGACTTAGCTGCTCCTCAAGGACTGATTATTAAAATTTCTCTTCTAGAACAATATCAGCAGCTTATTTCTAGCATGAACAGTATATCACACCGCGCATACGTTCCCAAATGCACCTTCTTGCATCTTGTGTTATTTTAACCACAAGGGTTGCCGCGTTTGCCCGACTCTGCGACAATGAAACGTAGTAGTAAAAACAGACAATGGACCATCATTCAATATTTCTGCAGCTCAGCCTTGTTCTAGCCCTGGCGGCCGGTATATCCGTAGTCACGAGACTGCTGCGCCAGCCGCCGATTATTGGCTATATCATTACTGGTTTTGTGGTGGGGCCTGCGGTTTTTGATGTTATCGAGGCGAAAGAAGCGTTTGATACCTTTAGCCAGATTGGTATTGCCCTGCTGCTCTTCATGATTGGTTTGGGCTTGAACGTTGGTGTGATACGCAGCATGGGTAAGCCATCGATTCTAACGTATCTGGCGATTTTAGGCGGTCTTGGGCCGGCAGGCTATCTGGCGTCTGTGCTGCTTGGCTTTAGCGTCCAAGAGGCGTTAGTTGTTGCCCTGTCACTTTCGTTTAGTAGTACGATTATCGTTGTTAAGATATTAAGTGATAAGAAGGGTCAGACGCGCCTCTACGGCCAGTTGGCTATCGGTATTATTCTTGTTGACGACATTATGGCCACGCTGGCGCTACTGTTTGTATCGGCGCAAGCCGGCGGGGCGGGATGGGCTGACTTCGGTGAATTAGTACTGAAAGGCGCGGGTATTGCCGGCATTCTGACGTTTTTGGGCGCGTTTGTTATGCCGCGGCTTACCAAGTTTTTTGCCTCCAGCCAGGAGCTTTTGTATCTGTTCTCGCTAGCGTGGGGATTCGGTGTTGCTAACGCGTTCTATTGGGCCGGCTTTTCGGTAGAGGTTGGCGCACTGTTCGCCGGTGTGGCGCTGGCTCATCTGCCCTATGCCCAGGAGATCAGTACGCGTCTGAAGCCCGTGCGCGATTTCTTTATCATTCTGTTCTTTATTGGGCTGGGTACGCACCTTGGGCTCGACCGCGTCGGCCCGGCTATTGTGCCAGCGCTCGTTATTGCGGCGTTGGTGATGGCGCTGAAGCCATTACTCACGCTGATTGGCCTTGGTATGCTGGGCTACACCAAGCAGACGAGCTTTAAGGCGTCCATCCATCTGTCGCAAATCAGCGAATTCTCGATCATTCTGATCGTGCTGGCTGCCTCGACCGGCATTGCCAGCGACCATATTGTGACTGTGATGACCTTGGTGGCGCTTGCGACAATCATGCTTTCCACCTACATGATGCAGTACGACGACAAGCTATACCGCAAGCTCGAGAAAGTTTTGTCCATATTTGAGCGAAAGGAGATCAAGCAGGAGATAAAGGCACTCAAGCACTATCCGCTGGTACTTTTGGGTTACCACAAGGGCGGGCATGAGTTTGTGCGGACGTTCCGCCGCATGGGTAAAGGGTATGTAGTTATTGATTACGATCCGGCGGTGATCGAGGAGTTGGAACAGCAGCACATCCACCACATTTATGGCGATGCAACCGACCTGGAGCTGCTTGAAGAAATCGGCGTGCGACATTCAGAGATAGTGGTGAGTACGATTGGCGACGTGCAGACCAACCTGCTGCTTGCTGAATACATCAGCAAGCACAACGACGAAGCGCTGTTTATCTGTCACGCTACCAGTTACGATGATGCCGTGGCGCTGTATCAAAAAGGTGCAGCGTATGTAATCCTGCCGCATTACGTCGGCAGCGAGCAGATCAGTACGTTCATTCGTGAGCACGGCAGCAGCAAGAAAGCGTTTGCCAAATATCGCCAAGATCAATTGGTAAGTATTGGCAAGCTTGCTGCCCGCGGCGCTTAATTTTATCGCTCCTGTTCTTTACTCTTCGGCTGCTGACTGCAGTAACTGGTTGGGATGCAGCCTGCGCCTGACATAGGGCTTGGTGCGCATTGGCTTTCTTTGTGTTTTTTCCGGGCGCCGCGATCTTGACATTACGTACTCCTTCTTACGTATTTATTACTTTTGAACCGCGTTCATATTTATCAACTTACGCGGAGCCATCGGCCCTGGACAGTGAGTAAATCCGCGGTCGGGCTGTAATAATTCGTACATGTCACTGCCGGCTCGCCTGCTACAATGACTAATGGATCATAACGTTAGGTAGTTTTATGGGTGACATACTTAACGAGATCCGCTCCAAGGCTACGGTTCGTTCGTTTAAGAAGCGCTCGATCCTGTTGTACCAAGGGGAAGCGCCCCGGATGGCCTATGTCTTGAAAAGCGGAGTGGTTAAGCTTTATACAATCAACAACGCCGGCGAAGAGCAGATTGCTGCCTTCCACGCCAAGAACGACATATTTCCGTCGTCGTGGATTTTTGGCAAATCGTCGACGACGCTGTATTACTTCGAAGCGCTGACTGACTGCGAGGTGCTGACTTTGCCGCGCGAGGAATTGTACAAGGTGCTGGTGGCCAAGCCGGAGTTACTTCGCTCCACGCTCGACTATTTTGTGACTAACTATACCGGACTTATGATGCGTGTGACCGCGCTCGAGCAGTCGCGGGCGCGCGAGAAAATCATGTTTACACTCTATTACCTGCTCTTCCGCTACGGACGGCCGACCAAGTCGGGCAATTATGTGATTGAGTTGGGGCTGACGCATAGCATTATTGCCAGTCTGGTTGGCCTGACCCGCGAAACCACGACGACCGAGCTGAGTAAGCTCAAGCGGCAGAAGGTGGTGGATTATAACCTGCACAGCTACGTGGTGAATAAGCAAAAGTTGGAGCGGTTGCTCGGCGAGGACAGCTTCCAGGATGTCATAATCCGATAAGAGATAACCCTATCTTTTTATTATACCATAAACATAACCATTTTGTCAATCTCCGCCTCTGTTTTGATTGACTCCCTACAACCTGGCTCCCAATCGCCATCATTCCGGGCTTGACCCGGAATCCAGCCCATGAGGCGTTATTCTCATGCAGGTGGGAATCTAGTAAAATATCGCTGCGAAGCAGCATCCGCTGGGATGGGGGTCTCAAGGGTATTTGGCGGCAGCCCGATTGGCTGGAGGAAGATTGTCCGGAATCAAGCAAAAACTCTGCCCAAAATCTTCCTTTGGAGAGGTCATTTTGGGCCGATCCTCCGAAGGAGGTCGTTGTTTTTGCGCCGGACAATCTTTCGGAAGCCAGTCGAGCCTGCCGACAGTTACCCCCAGTCTTTTGGCTACTTTTGGATCAAAAGTAGCTCGTGGCGGCCCGTAGGGCCGACCGAAAAAAACAAAAGAGAAAAAGGAATCTTCTTTGATTGGCTGGATTCCGGGTCAAGCCCGGAATGACGGGATTGCGTTGTCACATTATTGCGATTGGCCGGCGAGGGTATTTTCTACTACCTGGAGGAGTTCTTTTGGTGAGGCCAGAGCTTTCATGAAGTAGCGGTCAGCGCCGAGGTCATAGGCTTCGTCGATCTCTTTTTGCATATCGTAGTTGCTGAATACGATCACTTTGACGTTCGGATGCTCCTGCCGCAGATTGTAGTTGCGTAGGAATTCGATGCCGTCCATGCGCGGCATACGCAAATCGAGCAGAATAATCGCAGGTTCCTCCATCTGAGCAACTTCCAGCGCTTCCTGCCCGTCGAATGCTACCTGCACAGTATATCCGGCCTTGCGCAAAATCGTCTGGTAGGCTTCATTGAGTGCTTGTTCGTCTTCGACAATCAGGATTGTCGGTTTCTTGCCTTTTTGCTGCTTATTCATGCTGGTTCAAGCTTATAGTTTATGTTCCCTTGCTGGCAGTAAGATTTTTCATACCTTTCTCTTTCGGATCATGCATCGGCAGGCTGATGGTGAATGTTGACCCCAGGCCCGGCTGCGATTTGACACTGACAGACCCGCCATGCAGCTCGACCAGGTTTTTTGTCAGGTACAGGCCGATGCCAGTGCCGCTCACCTGCTGGCTGGTTTCGTTTTCTAGCCGGACGAACTGGCGGAAGATTTTGCCGATGTCTTCCGGTTTGATGCCGATACCCGTATCTTCTATCTCAATGTTGGCGTTGTCATCTTCTTTGTACAGGCGTACGGTGATTGTTCCGCCGCGCGGTGTGTATTTGATGGCATTACTGAGCAGGTTTTCGATGGCCATGCGCAACATGTGAATGTCGGCGGACAGCGTGACCGGCTTTTTGGGCATTTCCATTTTAGCGGCGTGGTTTGAGGCTTCGATGTCGCCCCGCTGTTCGTTGACTACATCAGTCACCAGTTCGTTCAGGTTGATCGGTTTTTTGGCCAGCACAATGCGGCCGGTGCCGATCTTGGCCATGTGCAAGATTTCGTTGATGATTCTGAGCTGGCGATCGTTGCTGGCATAGGCCTTTTCGAGCAGCGCGCGCTGCGCTTCTGGCACTTCGCCGGCAAATCCTTGCAGCACCATGCCGACGTACTGTTTGACGCCGGTAGCGGGCGTGCGGAGCTGGTGTGAGGCGAGCGACAACAGCTCATCCTGTGCGATTTTGATGGCCCGCTCTTTTTGCAGGTACATTTCACGACCACGCGCCCGGATGAGCAGGAGTACGATGTAGGCGATAAGTGCCGCGGTAAATGTGCCTAATAGCAGGATTTCGCCAAGTGGCACATTAGCCGCCTGCCAGCCAAACAATGTAGCTGCGAGCACGGCCACAAAAATAACTGCCGGCGGGACCAGCAGTGATTTTTGGGCTTGTGTTAGCAGTTTGCCGGTGCGGCGCTTCACTTCTTTATCGATCTGCCGCCTCAGCCGGTCGGGTGACTCCAACATCGTGCACAGTCAAACACAAAGCCCGAGAGCCGGCCGTAATATTTTTTACATGTCCTTTTGGCGCTGTTTGACACCATACTGCTTATGGTACTCTCAGAAAAGCTTGACATCCGGCCACTGGTGCCGCATGCGGAAGGAGTGGATCGGCCCTGGCTGCCAGACTTTGCGCACGGCCTCAATCAGATGGTGCGCGATCCTAGCCGGCCGCTCAGCGCGGCCTGGGCATCGTCGCTTTTAAGGAGCCGTTTGTACGATCCGCAGTTTACGCAGCTCCTGGACCAGTTTCATGCCAGCAATCCCGACGCAACCGCCTCCGAAATGCAGCGGCGGCTGCTCAGTGCCGAACAGGACACCATCTTTGCCGCCCAGGCCAACGGAGACTGGCCGTTTAAGCAGTATCCGTCGTATCGATATGCGGATATGAAAATGTGGGGACGGTGCTATGCGTTTATCAAAAAGAGTCCTGACTATTGCGAGCGATATGTCCGAAATGTGATCGAGCGAGGGCTTGGCACCACCATCCCCCAGCGGACGGTTGTGGTGCGGTTTTTAAACCGGGTGCTATCGCATCTCATCGGCGATGAACCGGTATGGGCAAATTGCGGTTCCGGCGACATGACGCCGGACAAACTTGTCCTGTTAAGTAATCGGCGCAGTGAGTTTGCGTACGATTGGGTGCGCGTCACAGACGCGCTTGGCGATCTGGCAATATCGGAATTTAAGAGTGATCTTTTTAATGAAATTGTTGATGAGCCGAATACCATCCGGCGCATTGTCGGACTGGATCGCATTAATCCTATGGATCCGGACAATCTGGCATGGAGCCGGGCCTGCCGCGCCCCAGAGGAGCACTTGCAAGGCAGCCTCGACAGGCTGCATGCCAGGCTACTGCGTGTCGATGTGCCGCCCGAGCAGCTCGTATTCCGTATGGCCGACCTGACGGATCGGGACAGTGTCCGGAAAGTTACGGGAGAGTTGGGGCCATTTCATGCCGCGGCTGCTATCTTCTCCTGGTACCACGGCACGGCCGCCGACCGCGACAACAAGCTGGACAATATGCGTAAGGAGTTGATTATGCGGCGGCGTTTTGGCCAGGGTCGGGACGGAATTATTGTGATTGTCGACCATGCCCGCGCAGTTCGTGGCGGCAGGTATCTGGTACCTGACATGGTCTGGAAAGGACCCACGGTGTTTGTCGGTTATAAAGGTCTGCTATATCCGGTGCTACAAGGCGGCAATGGACGTTTTGGTTCGGTGAGCGTATTGCCTGCCTTGGTTAGATTAGCCAGGCGCGGTCCTTATGAACGAGAAGTCAGATTATTAGCTCGCTCGTAGCGCCACGACCGCGCTAGTGCGCTGTCGACAATCTCGGCGTACGCCTGCATGAACATGTGATGCGGCTGGCGGATGTTGGTATTGATTTGGAAGTAGCTGAAAATCAGCGCACCACCATCGCGCGATTTAAGCGGGACAACGGTGCTAAATTCAATACCCGCGCCGGCTTGGTTAAAACGCGCGGCGCGGGCATCGAGCGCAGGGACAAACAAGTATTTCCAATCGCTGACAAATTGCGGCGCACCGGTGGTGATGGCGCGCGCGATGGCGTTTTCGGGGTGCCCGATCGGGATTTTAATCTCATGGAACGGCTTTTCGGACATTCTAACCGCGCCAGCCGCTGCTTCGGTATCGGACAGCGCGATGCGGTCGATAGTTCCGGTTTTCTTGTTGACTTGCAAAAAGACCACGATGCCAAGGTCGAGCTCGGTCGCCTTGACCATGTCATGGAAGGGTGCGTTAACAATCAGTCTAAAAAGCTGCGCGTCATTTTTAGCGACGCTAAGAATATCAGACAGTCGTTCTAGGAATATATTGCCCACCATACAGGAGTATAGCACATCATGTATGTGTTTTCGCGCCCAATTGATGATTTATGCACAGGTTGCTTGTGTTTCATTTGTCACCCCGGCCGCAGGCCAGTGCCGGCCTTTCTAGTTAGAGCTCCGCACGGTCCGGCCAGGCAGTCTCTGGCGGCCAGGGTGCTTATGATGAAAATCTCGGCAGTTGCGATTGTCATTTCCTCCGTTCCGAGTCCGGATGGTGATTGTTCGCAAAATCGCGCGCTTCGATGGCCAGAGCTGTGGTGAGCGCGCCAAAAACCAGTGCGTACAGGCCGAGAATCCAGACAAAGGCAACGCCCCCGGCTTCCGGCTGGAATAGCAGGATAATGCCAGCAATTAACGCCGCGGCGCCGATAATGAGCGTGAGCGTCCGCCGCGAAACATTATGTCTATCGAGGATCGCACCGATCAGATCAAGTAGTCCTCTGCCGATCAGCACCAGTCCGATAATCACCACCAGCGCTGTAAATGACACCTGCGGATGCCGCACCAGATAAATGCCTACGCCCAGGCCGATCAGTCCGAAAAGCAGCGTGAGCCACCAGGTGTCCCGCCGGCGGATGCTGAGGAAGCCGTGGATCACTTCCACGATTCCCCATGCCAGGACAAACGCACTGAAGATGTATACCAGCGTCACCAGCGTCAGACCGGGCCAGAAAATGGCGACAATGCCAAAGAAAATGGCCGCCACGCCCTGCAGGAGATGAAGCCACCACAGGTCGTTTTCGGTTTTGACGACCTGCATCGGTATGTGCTCCTGTTTGGGGTCGGGTTTGGTGGCGGCCATAGGCGTTCCTCCTCTGAATGGCTACTCTAAAGCAAAAGCAGAAACCGCGGCTGTAAGAATCCCGACACACCAGTGGCAGGGTAACGAATTTTACTTCATTAATTTCCCTTAGGGTGTTTAGTGAAGATACTAATCCAAGGAGAGCTTATGAAAACAGTTGCCAGGCTCGTTGCCCCAGTAGACAGCCGCGACCACATTCGCGGACCAAAAGATGCGCCGGTGACCATCGTGGAATACGGAGATTTTGAATGCGCCTATTCGGGCCAGGCGCATTACGCGCTGCAGCGACTGAGTACCGATATGCCGATGTTCCGCCTCGTGTACCGCCACTTCCCGCTCACCCAGATTCGCCCCAACGCCCTGGCCGCCGCGCTTGCCGCCGAAGCCGCTGCCGCGCAGGGTGCTTTTTGGGAAATGCACGATCTCTTATTTGAGCATCAGGATAGCCTGGAGCCGGAAAGCTTGATCGCATACGCGCAGGTACTGGGGCTAGATGTTGAACAGTTTATCGTTGACCTTACGTCTGATGCGTCGGCGGCCAATGTGCGCGAAGATTTTGTGAGCGGCTTGAGGAGCGGTGTCAATGGCACACCAACCTTCTACATCAATAGCGAACGGTACGACGGGTCGGATGAGTATGATGCGCTGAAAGCGGCGATCGAGGAAGCGGCAAAATCGAGGACACGCAATGTCACTAAAGCCAAGAACATTATTACCCGCGGGGAGTCAGGCGCCCAATTTTAGCCTGCGCGACGGACCGGACAGCTACGCCTCACTCTCTGATTACGCGGATTCCGTGGTGGTGCTTTTGTTTTATACAGCGGATTTTCACTCGGTGTGCATTCGCCAGCTCGTGGTGTTTAACGAGGCACTGCCGGAATTTCACCGCCTTGGCGCGCAGGTGCTGGGCGTTTCGCAGGACGCCATTTGGAGCCATATTGCGTTTTCCAACCACTTTAATATGCATTTTCCGCTGCTGTCTGATTATCATCCGCGGGGCAAGGTTGCCAGCGCTTACGGTGTGCCGGTCACGGACGGCGAATCCGCCCGCGCCGCGTTCATAATCGACACCAACCAACAAATCATCTGGAGTCACCTCTCCCCACCCGGGATCGCCCTTGCTCCCGGCCTCCCCCTCACCGCCCTCGAAAAACTATTAAGATAAAAAATCACCAAAAACGGTCCGATCGGACCAAAATAGTGTATATTTCTGGCATGAAGCAGGATTCCGTCACTATACTTTTGCTCAAAGCTCTTATACCTTACACGAGAGAGAATATTTCGTTAACATTTAAACCCGCCAAATTCTTTGCAGATTTAGAGCGCGCTTACGGCCGTAGCCGCCGGTCATTTAGCAGAACATATAAACGTGCCAAAGAGACCGGGTTGATTACCAATGATCCTATACCAAGGTTGACCGCAAAGGGATTTCTTAAGGTTGCGCCGTTTGCGGCGGTCAAGTTAGACAAAGAGGCAAAACTAATGATCATCTTTGATATACCTGAACACTCTGCATTGGTGAGAAGGCGCCTGCGTCGCCTACTAAAGATCTTGCGTTTTACGCAGGTCCAAAAGAGCGTTTGGATTACAGAATATGATCACCGCGATGTTTTACGCCAGGCCATTGAGGAAATGGATTTAGTGGACTACGTAGAAATATACGAATGCGCAAAACTACCAATACAAAATAAATCACCCTATTTTGGTCCGATCGGACCGTTTTAGGGTCATAGGACTGTTGGTTATGGCTAGCGGGTGCAGTCGGGGGGTGTGGTGGTGATGGTTTGATGCCAGGGGCCGTCGGGGACGTCTGCTTCGTCGACAAATTCCCAGGACACCTTGTCGCGGCCATCGATGCCTAAGTATTCGGCAGTAGCGGGACTGAGGTCTATGCCGGCACGGGTGGACTGTGGTGCTTCGCCTCGAAACACATAGTCAAAGTCGTCTTCACCAAATGGTCCAGCATCTTCCCACTGTGCAAAGGCGACTTTACCAGCAAATTCGATCCTGGCCCAGCGGTCTTTGACAATGGAATGCCCCTCCGGCGGCGGGCCGTTGTACCATGGTATTTCTGTCTGTGATGGTTTGGCTTTGCACGATTCGTCGAGGTCGTTGTATGGCAGCGCGAAGTAGAATGGATTTTCCTGTGGCGCAAAGCCGCACGGTAGCATATTGCAGCGGTTCTCGGGGTCGTCCACACCACCGTAGGCGGCGACCCAGTCCTCTACCCAGGCTGAAGATCGGTTATGGATATTGGCGTTTGATTCGTCGGCCCCCTCCCCTACCCAAAAGACTGTGGCGGTGATGTTGTCGTGCCGCATTATTCCTGTTTCCGGTGACTTGTCGGCGCGCTGCGTTGCCAGCCAGGCTAGCGACCCGGCTGCCAGCAGTCCAGCAATGCCGGCAATAATAGCCACCTTGACGTTCGGGCTCGGGCGTGGGTTTAACTCCTGTTCCATACGCTTCGAGCATACGCTTTCCTTGCCAAGTGATCTGTGAATTAAGTTATGGGAAAAGACAGCACAAGTCAGAATAATAAAACTGACGTTTAGGTGAGGTACCTCTATGAAAAATCAGGAGTTACCGATTTTTTTTGATGCAACAGGCAGGCGGTGGTATCTCACGAAATGGTTTTTTGCTGCGCTGATGCTGGTAGTTGTCGGCCTGTGCTTAAAGTTTGTGCCGCTCATGACTTCACCCGTTACGCTGCCGGGGATGATTGACGGCGAGATGGCGCCGCTTGGCAGGGTGCACGATCTGGAACAAGCGTTCAATGCTAGCAATACGCCGGTTGTTGGCCAGGGTCAATTTATTCGGGCGGTTTCGATACGTGAAACAGATAGCGGAATGGCTTTGTACGAGGTGTTTAGTGGTCGCTATATTCGTGACGTAACGCCGGAAGAAAGGCTGGAAATCGGCAAAAATCGCTATGCGCTGGAGCGCTATGGACAAGTGCCGGATGGACAGATGGTGCTGACGTTCGATGACGGCCCGCATCCGCAATATACGCCCGAACTGCTGAATATTCTCTCCAGACATCATACGCCGGCAGCTTTTTTCGTTGTGGGGTCGGCGGTTGTCAAGCATCCGGCGGTTGCCGAACGAATTACGCGCGAAGGGCATGTCATTGCCAACCACTCGTTCAGCCACCTTGATTTTGACTACGGCGGTTCTATACAAGGCATGCAGGAAATTAACCAGACAACGCGAGTTATCACCGCAGCGACGGGTCGACGCACCGCGTTCATGCGCGTGCCGTATGCCGGCGCAACCGACCAGTCGCTCCGGGCGGCCATCAAGGGCATCCTGCATGCCCAGCGGCTGGGTTATGTGCCGGTGGCGTACGACTATGACACGCGTGACTGGTCGTTTAAGTCGGCACAGAAGCCTGACCCGTCGCTGCTGGACGGTTCGGGCAAGATTTTGCTGCTCCATGACGCTGGTGGCGACCGGACGCATACGCTCGGGTACGTTGAGGAGCTTATTCCGATGGCCAAGGCCTCGGGCTACCAGTTCGTGAGCCTGGAAGATGTATACCAAGGCGCTGACTTGCACGTGTCAGCCAAGCCGACAACAGGCGACAAGGCGGCCTTCGTGTTCGGCCAGATGACACTGGTGTGGCCAATGCGCCTAATCGGCCAGTTATTTGCGCTGAACGTGCTATTGTTTTTGCTGGTCATCGGCGCGAATGTGACGTTCGCTGTCCTGCAACATCGGCGGACGCGGAACCCGCCCAAAATGCCGCGTTCCTACCGGCCGCTGGTTTCGGTGCTGATACCGGCCTACAACGAAGCCAAGGTGATCAGCAAAGCAGTGCGTTCTGTGCTGTCATCGCGCTACAAGAATATTGAGGTGTTGATCATTGACGACGGCTCAAAAGACAATACGTACGAGGTTGCGCGCAAACTAGCCCTCAAATATCCGTGCGTAACCGCCATCCACCAGCGTAACAGTGGCAAAGCGGTCGCATTGAACAAGGGTGTCCGCCGTGCCAAGGGCGAGATTGTGGTATGCATGGATGCCGATACGGTGTTTGAGCGCGAGACGATTCAACGACTGGCGCGACATTTTTATGACCCGAATGTTGCGGGCGTTGCCGGGTACGTGCGCGTTGGCAATATTCGCAATGCACTCACGCGTTGGCAGGCGCTGGAATACATGACCAGTATTGCGATTGAGCGCGGCGCTCAGGCGTTCCTTGGCGCAATCACTGTGGTGCCCGGAGCGTGCGGCGCATGGCGGCGCAGGGTGGTGCTTGCTGCCGGCGGTTTTTCGCACCGCACGCTGGCTGAGGATTGCGACATCGCACTTTCGGTGCGCGAAACCGGCCACACAATCGTGCAGGATCCCAGTGCCATCAGCTATACCGAATGTCCGCTTACCCTTGAAGACTTGGCCAAACAGCGCTTCCGGTGGGTGTTCGGAAATATTCAATCGTACTGGAAGCACCGCCGGATGTTCTTCAACCGGCAGTTTGGCTGGCTGGGCATGTTTGTGTTGCCAAATGCGGCGCTGTCGGTGCTGTTGCCGATGCTCTTCTGGCCATTCCTTGTATCGCTGACGGTTGCCAATGTGCTGGCCGGCAGATGGTGGGTGATGCTGATTTTCTTCGGCGTTATGCTGACGCTGCAGTTTATTGTGGCCAGCGTCGGTCTGGCGCTGGCCAGGGAAAGCCCCCGGCATCTGCTTGCCGTGCCGCTGACCCGGTTGGTCTATGCGCCGCTTCGCACCTACATTTTGTACCGGTCGCTGCTGACAGCGCTCAGTGGCGCATTCGTAGGCTGGAACAAGTTAAACCGCAGCCAAACTGTTACAGCCCCAGCGCGGTCTCGGCCTTTTCGGGCAAATCAGCGAGCTCGCGGAGGATAGGACTTTTGTCGGCCAGCGTAACCAATAGGTCTTTGTCTTCGACCGTGTTTTTGAGCTCGATTGCCTCAAGCTGCGCAACTGCACTATAAATTGTCGCGTCGTCACCGAGGTCGAGTCCCCTGCCCAGCATGACGAAGTTGTTGGCGGCCTGGCTGAGCGTGGCGGCACCCTCGGTCGTAAGCTGCTCAAATCCCGCCGGCGCCGGTATGCTGCGCAGTTTGTCGGCGTCGGCGTAGAGTTCGTTAGCGGCACTGAACATGCTGCCGCCATTGCCGATCAGCGTGTTGAAATCGTAGATGCTGTTAAACGCAGCAAGATGCCCGTCCAGCCGCGCCTGCATTTCGGTATATGTCTGGAGATATGTAAGCAGATTGCGATATTCATCCAGCACCTGTCTGCTCTGTTTTACGAGCGCTTGGGATTGATTGTGTCGCACTTCGGCTGTACGGTAGGTGTGGGCAAAATCGCCGCCCGGCAGTTTGACAAGACGGCTGGTCGACTCAAGCCTAGCGAGCGTATCTTCTGCGTACTTTATATCCTGCAGGGCGCTCCTGATCTGATCATTGCGTGCAGATAAACTTATGTCCGGATCGGTAAACAGTGGTAAGGTGGCGCTGCTGGCCGTTTTTTTGAGCGCTTCCCCGGTGGTGCTGAGCGATTGATGTATATCATCCAGGTAGTGCCTGCCCACTGCCGTCGGCACCACCAGTGTATACAGCACGACTGCGGCGGCGACAATAATTCCAGCGGCAATAATATGGCGCAGTCGTGTCCCTCTCACGCGCTGATTATAGCCTGACACGCTATTTGTAGTGTGTGAATGATTTGACACACGCTACGAGCAGGACATATACTGGGAATCGTTGCCTCAGGATCGACTGGATGCCCAACCGATTCCGAGTTCTCGTCCCAACCAGTTGCAAGCAACCCGCCCAGCAAAGGCGGTCCGTAAGGTAACAAGGCCGGTAAACGCCGCCAGGGGGAATGACACTATGTCAGCAGCGAAAGAAAACAAACACCCCCAAAAGCCAAATTGATGTAGCAGCCACTAATTAATCAACTAACAAAGGCTCCGGCATGCTATGCAAGATCGGTGCCGGAAGCCCTAATAACTCTAAAGGGGGAATTTTTAGACCTTGCTTTTTGATAAACTGAAAAATGCGACGAAGCACAAACTTTCGCCGCTTGTATTCAGTGTCTCGGCGATAGGTTTGTCGCTGACGGCGGCATCCGCACCAGCGGTTAATGCCGTAAGCTTCGATCAGCAACTTAGTCAGCTCAAACAAAACAACATTGTCGCAACTACAAACAAAAAGCAGCTCACCACTGAGGTCAAGGATCTCAGCAAGACGGTGGCCGAACTGCAAGTCCAGGTCGACACCATTGACAGTGAACTTGCCAAAACTACCAACAAGGTAAACGAGCTTACGAAGACGGTCGTTAAGACCGAAAAGGATCTGGCCAAGCAGCGTGCCATGCACGCACTGAACCAGGAAAACCGCTCCAAGCTCGAGAAGCAAATTAACGAGACTGCCAACAGCGCCAAGCAGCTGACCAAGCAGCTCGAGCGCGAAAAGCAGTCGCAAGAAAACCTGTTGGCCGACCAGAAGGTCATGCAGCAGCAGCTGGCCAAGCGCCGCGACGAAAGCATGCGCCTGATCGGCCTGAACCGTGAGCAGCAGGATGCGTTCGAGGAAAGCGTGAAGGCGAACATCGACAAGATTGTTCAGTCCGAGCGCAACAAGGCCGTCGAAAACAACAAGAAGGCAGAGGAAAAGCCGGCCGAAACGCCTGCTAAGACCGAGGAGGCTCCTGCTCCAGAGCCTAAGCCTGAGCCTGCACCTGCGCCTCAACCAAAGCCCGAGCCGGTTCCTGGCTCCGCAGAATGGGCAGCGGCACAGCCTTCTTACCCGTGGGCAAACGCCCCGTTCCCGAACGACTTGCCTGACCCGTGGGGTATGTTCCAGCGTCAGTGTGTGTCGTATACCGCGTGGAAGGTCGCCCAGAGTGGACGCCACATGCCGTACTGGGGTGGTGTTGGTAACGCCAACCAGTGGGACGACAACGCCCGCGCCGCCGGTATTCCGGTAGACACCAACCCTCGTGTCGGTGACGTTGCAGTGATGCACATCGGCCCTTACGGACACGTAATGTACGTTGAAGCCGTGAACCCTGATGGAACCATCCGCATTAGTGAGTATAACTACGACCTTCAAGGTAACTACAGCGAGCGCACCATTAGCCCTGCCGGCCTAGTATTTATTCACTTCTAACAAAAATAACTAACAGAAACTGCCCTCCTCTTTGGCTATCCTGCCAAGAGGAGGGCTTTTTATATGACCGCAGAAGAAATTATGAGCGCTATCACCGACGAGGTTAAGGATGCGGCGAATGTGCGCGTGATATTTGGCAATCCGGTTACTGCCGATGGTGTGACGGTTATTCCAGTCGGTGCTGTCAAGATTGCAGGCGGCGGTGGCGGTAGCCATGCCGGCGCTGCGCCGCAGGGAGAAGGTGAAGCGGCCGAAAGCGGCATGGGGCTTGGCGTCAAAGTCATCACCCGCCCAGATCGGAAGAGCACACGTCTGAACT
>CALKHY010000163.1 GCA_937988795.1 uncultured Candidatus Saccharibacteria bacterium | reverse complement strand
TGGGTGGATGTTTACCGCGTTTGCTGATCAGGTAGGCAGCACTTACCGGAACGGGCACGGTGGCTTTACTGGCGAGATGTTGGGCGGGGCGGTGTTGCAAGCGCTGGATCCGTTCCCGGCGTCGTTGCTCCTCATCGTGTTTGGCGTTCTGTGCGGCTTCTTTGCCTTTGGTATTTCGCCGCGGGTTATCTTGGCGTTTGGGAGTCTGTTTAAACGAAGTCCGGTTGAGTCTGAGCTGGGCGCGCTGAAAGCCAAGGCCGAATCGAGCGGCTTCCAGCTGAACGAGGGCGTGCCGACCGTGCACCACAGCGGCCGGTCGTTCCCAAGCATCAGGAATTCGGCAGAGAAGCTAACGCCCCAGCAAAACCACGAGGCGCTTACGCTGGCCAGCGACCCCAACTGGAAGTTCCCCGGCTTGGATTTGCTTGACCAAAAACAAGACAAGGCCGACGCTGGCGACGTGCAGGCTAATGCCGAGATTATTAAGAATACGTTTGCCAACTTTAACATCGATGTTGAGATGGAAGGCGCCAACGTTGGTCCGCGCGTAACGCAGTACACTCTGAAGCCTCCGGCCAATGTTAAGCTCACCAAAATCACCGCGCTCGAAAACAACCTGGCGCTCGACCTCGCCGCGCACAGTATCCGCATGGAAGCGCCGATTCCCGGCAAACGCGCCGTGGGCATCGAAGTGCCGAATGTCAAGCCGGCTACCGTGCGCCTAAGCTCCATCTTACAGTCGCCTGAGTGGGCGGAGATCAAGAGCCCGCTAGGGTTCGCCATCGGTAAAGATATCTCCGGCAAGGCGGTGGTAGCCGACCTGGCCCGCATGCCGCACCTCCTGGTTGCCGGCCAGACCGGTTCTGGTAAGTCGGTGATGATTAACACCATCCTTACCAGCCTGCTCTACCGTAACAGCCCGAGCGACCTTAAGCTCATCCTGGTCGACCCCAAGCAGGTAGAGCTCAAGCCGTACGATGACATTCCGCACCTGCTCACCCACGTCATTACCGAGCCGGAGAAGTGTATCAGCGCGCTCAAGTGGGCGGTGGCCGAAATGGAACGCCGTTATAAGACGCTGGCTGAGGTGGGCAAACGCAATATCGTTGAGTACAACAACCTCAAGAAAGAAGAGGGCATGCCGTACATTGTAATCATCATCGACGAGTTGGCTGACCTTATGATGATGGCCGCCCGCGACGTCGAAGCTTTGATTGTGCGTATTGCCCAGAAGGCCCGCGCCGTCGGCATTCACCTGATCCTGGCCACCCAGCGTCCAAGCGTGGACGTCATTACTGGTCTGATTAAGGCCAACGTCCCGGCGCGTATCGCCTTTACCACCGCAAGCCAGGTCGACTCCCGAACCATCATCGACCAGATTGGCGCCGAGAAGCTGCTGGGCCAGGGTGACATGCTCCTACTTACCGCTGACATGCCCAAGCCCAAGCGCGTCCAGGGTGCGTTTATTAGTGCCGACGAAACGCAGAAAGTTACCGACTTCATTCGTATGCAGCGGCCGCCTGAGTATGATGATGAGGTTATCAGTCAGCCGGTCCAGATCGGCGGTAAAGGCGGCGTGGTTGCCGACACCGGTGGTGGTTCGGGCGACGACGAGTTCCGCGACGCCGTGCGTGTGGTGATCGAAAGCCGCAAAGCCAGTACCAGCCTGCTGCAGCGCAAGCTGCGCATAGGCTATGGCAAGGCCGCGCGCATCATCGAAGAAATGGAAGAGCAGGGTATCGTCGGTCCGGCCGACGGCGCCCGTCCACGCGAGGTGCTTGTAAGTTCCATGGAGCAAGTCTTTGGCGCTGAGGGATCGAGTACTGAAGCTCCTAGTCAAGAAACCGCATAGACGATATAATTTGATTTAATCGGTAATTATTGTATTCTTTAGATAAGATGGCGCTTACGATGCAGCAGGCCGCCAATGAGTGGGCGGCCAGTCATCCTTTGTTTCATGGAAAAACTTACGGCCTGCCTTGAGGAAGGCCTTGTTGT
>CALKHY010000162.1 GCA_937988795.1 uncultured Candidatus Saccharibacteria bacterium | reverse complement strand
CCGATCTGAGGCAACGCGACTTAAGCTTGTCGAGCTCTATGCCGACATTCTAAAAGACGGCCTTGAGCTCCTCGGCATCGCCGCCCCAGACAAGATGTAGCGTACAATAGTAGTTACTATGGCAAAGAAGACGCTTGAAAAAATAGACCGCAAGACAAAAGCTGTCAAGACGCAGCGGCAAATAAAAGAAGTCAAAACCAAGCTCGCCAACCTCAGTCCAGCTGCCGCAGCCGAGGCGGTGAGTGACGTCGTGGCTGAGCAGGCCCGCAAGCACGCCACCGGCTTTGGTGACTTCTTGCGTGAACAAAGCGTAGTAGGCATTGGTATCGGTATTGTGTTCGGTACCCAAATCAAAGTGGTTGTTGATTCTATCATGGCCGGGTTTATCAACCCCATTACGGGCCTGCTTTTGCCCGGCAGCGGCGGTCTGGCCAAGCAAGCTTTTACACTGACAATTGGCGACCAAAAGGCCAAAATCGAGTGGGGATCGATCGTTTACACTTTACTCACATTCGTCATTGTAGCGGCGATCATCTACGCAACGTACAAATTATTGAAGCTGGACAGGTTCAAGAAGAAAGGATAAGGTCATGGGCAGCATGCGGGACGTCAGCGAAGAAGAATGGAAGAAACGGCTGACGCCCGAGCAATACCGTGTGCTGCGCGAAAAGGGCACCGAGGCGCCGTTCACCGGCAAATTGCTTCACACCAACGAAAAAGGCGAGTACCGCTGCGCCGCCTGCGGCGAACTGCTGTTTATGAGTGATGCCAAGTTTGACTCAACACAGCCCGGCCTGGCGGGCTGGCCCAGCTTTGCCGAAGTCGCCGGCAGTGACAAAGTCGAGCTAAAGGACGACTACGACCTGGGCATGCATCGCATCGAAGTTATTTGCAAAAATTGCGGCAGCCACCTCGGCCACGTCTTCGACGATCCCGACTCCCCGACAGGCAAACATTACTGCATCAACTCCTGCGCCCTAGACTTCCAGAAGCGCCAGTGAACAGATAATTGATTTATTTCGCATACGATGGCCGAGAGGTGCTTAGCAGCACATACGCGAACACACTGCGTGCTAACTTTGAAGAAGCTGCAAAGTACTGAACGTCGACGGTCCGGTTGTTAACTGGTTGGCTTCTCTAGCCGGCGAACAGAAGCTGCTCCAGCAACACGGTGATGCTCAGAATGTCGCTATAGGCGCCGTTGCCTTGAATGCGTAAGCTCTCCTGGCATAGTGTTATACTAGTGCCATGGATTTAAAGAAAGTAAAGCCCACCAAGCTGCTCTGGGTGGATTTGGAAATGACCGGACTGGACCCGGATAAAGACGTTATTCTGGAGATTGCTGCCGAGGTTACGGACTTTGACTTTAAGACGCTCGCCAGCTACGAAGCGGTCATCAAGCAGTCCGATGAAATACTCGAAAATATGAACGAATGGGCCAAGAACCAGCACGCCCTGAGCGGCCTGACTGAGCGCGTGCGTACCCAGGGCCGCCCCGAAGACGAAGTTAAACACGAACTCATTGGTTTTATCCGCGCGCAGTTTGGCGACGAGCCGGCCATTTTGGCTGGCAACTCGATCCATAACGACCGGATTTTCATCAAAAAGTGGTGGCCGGAGGTGGACGCCTTGCTCCATTACCGCATGCTGGACGTCACCTCGTTCAAAATTCTGATGCAAGGCAAGTACAACTACGAATTCGAGAAGAACGATGCGCACCGCGCGTTCGACGACATTCAGGCCTCAATCGCCGAACTCCAGCACTATCTCGAGCGGCTGAAGCACTTAGAACAGTAAAATTGCTCTAATCTTGCGGCTGGTGCGACAGTAGGCTTTACGCGAACAATAAATAGCCCCTCGGTTTTGGACGAGGGTCTATTTGGATTAGCTGTTATTAGTTTTTGTCTTCGCTGGTGCGGCGGGCGAAGAGCAGCCACAGCATTGCCAGCGCGCCCAGGATCGCCAGCCACCACCAGCCGAGGCCAAGGAACTTGCCGGTGCTGGCAGCGTTCTCAACCAACTCGGTTGCGGCGTCTTCAGCTTCGGTGCTGGCGCCTTCGACTGCAGTGGTTGTGGCAGATTCTACGACCTCGTCGTCGGGTGTACCTTCGTCGTTAGGAACGTTTACCGGTTCGCCAGTAGTTGGGTTGGTAGTCGTGACGTTGCTGACCGTGCCACCAGTACCGTCTGTGCCTTCATCCTCAGTCGCGTCCGTTTCTGGAGTCGGCGCGGTGTAGGTGAAGCTAAATGGTACGGTAGTGCTGTTGCCAGCGGCGTCAGTTACGGTCAGCTCAAACTCGTAGGTGTCGGTGGTGTTGGCGTCAACGGTAAAGACCGGATTGAGCACGTCATCATCAAATGTCGCTGATGCGGTCGGCCCATTGACGGCTACCCATTTGTACGACATAGGGTTTGCGTCGTCAGCATCGACATTTGGCTGGATTAGATTGTTGGTCTGGCTGAAGCCGGTAATGGCGACGCTGGGGGCTGTCTTGTCGAATGTTACAACAAATGGAGTGCTGTAAGGCGAGCAGTTGCCTGCCGCGTCGCAGGCGCTAAAGGCAAAGTAGTGCGTACCCTCGCCTTGCGTAAAGTTGTCTTTGTAGGTGCCCAACACTGGTGAGTGGCCGCTCAGGTCGGTAGGGTTCCAAGGCGAAAGCTCTTTGAACGGCGAGCCAGAAATGTCGTTCCAATACTTTAATTGGTAACGGGTTGTGTCGGGCGAAGAAGTTAGGCTAAAGGTGAAGAACTGCGAATTGGTGTAGCCGCCGTCAGGCACGTTCGCACCATCACTGTCTTGCGTAAGCTCGGCTGTCGGGACCGCAGGAGCCACACTATCGAGCGTGTAGTGCCAAATTTCGCTCCATGCCGATTTGTTGCCGGCTGCGTCAACCGCCCGAACTTGCCAGTACCACGTGCCGTCGCTAGTGCCTACCGATGGGATAAGCGGGCTGTTGAGCGGATACTGCGAAGCATTGCCATGCACCCAGTTTTGCCACAGGCCGCTGGTCAGCACGCCGCCACTTTGAGCCGGGTTTTGTGATGCCTGGTATTCGTAGGTAACGCCAGAAACGTTGTCGGTCGATGGGTTCCAGGTGTAGTTAAATACGTTGGAATTTAGCGTTGCCAGGTGCGGCCAGCCGCCGGTCGGTACGCTGGGCGGGGTGGCGTCGTAGTAGTAATGAACAGGTAAGCTCCAGTTGCTCCAATGGCCAGCGTTGTCGAGGGCGCGGACCCATATAGTGACGCCGCCTTGCTCGTTGTTGTTTGGCGAATGGTTGCGCTGCGTGCCAGTTAGGTCGCGGCAGCCGATGAAGCCGCTGTATCCCGGCATCGTCAGGCCAGGGCAGGTGCTACCGCTAAAGGTGTGACCATCGTCGTAATGGTAGGCAATCTGGTATTTCGCGATGCCGTTCGCGTCGGTTGAAGCATTCCATTTGTTCAGGATCGGGGCGCTGGCAAAGTACTGCCCGTCGGTCGGATTGGTAATGACCGGTGTGCTCGGGATCGTGTTGTCTACCACTGTCTTCCAGAGGTCGCTCCACTCACTCTCATTGCCCAGCTCGTCCACTGCTTTGACGCGCCAGCAGAATACCAGGTCGGCAACATCGCGTGAGTTGGTGTTGCTGGCGAGGTAATCTTCTGTCCAGCGGATGTCGTTAAGGTTACAGTCGCCGCTACCGTTGACATTGTAGCTCTGGTACGTGTAGTGGTGCGCTCCCGCGACGTCATCCCAGTCGTTGACCAGATCGTCGCCCGATACCGGTACACCGTTACCGGGGCTTAGAAGGGTCGGTTTGGCCGGAGGCGTGTTGTCGATGGTAAACGTTACGGTCTTGCGCACATCTGGATAGCCGGCGTCGTCGGCGGGGTTGAACACAAAACAGTACTCGCCATCGGCCCAGCCAGTGGTGTCGAGCGAGGCGCTAAATTCAGCGCCGTTCCAGACATAGGGGCTGTTCAGGCCATCTACATTACCGGCCACCCCTGGAGCGCCAGCGGTGCAGGTATCCTTACGGACCGCCCACTGGACGCCGTCGTCGTTGATGCCATTGTCCCAGTCCTCGTAGGTTGCTGTGAGGGTAAGTGTTCCAGATACGGTCTGGCCTGCTTTAGGGCTGGTAATGGTGCCGACTGGCTTCAGCATGTATGTGCGCGCGTTGCCTTCAGTAAACATTGCGTATTGGCTGTTCGTGTCATAAACGGCAACGTCTTTGGTTGTGTCGTCAACAAAGATGTGCTTGGTGTCTGTTTGGTTGCTTGCGCCGTTTACTGTCAGGACTGCCGGGACACCAGAAATCCTTTGATCTACATTAATACCGTGCCATCCGTTACCGCTGGTGGTTACATTGGTTACCGTTACGGTAGAACTATTGACTACGATGCCGGATTTGTCGTTATTCTTGCTGGTTACGTCGTTCAGCTGCACGCTGGTTGATTTATAAATATTGATACCGTGGATAGAGGTGCCGTTCGTACCATCGATCGTGAGGTTGGCAAGGGTCACCGAGTCGGTGTTGACAATCTCGATTACGGAGTTATTGGCGTCACTGCCGACAAAATTCGGGGAGATCGCAAAACCGGCGCCATTGACAGTGACCGGACGGTTAATCACCACTTCGGCCGTTGTCATGATATCTTGGCCCAGGGTAATAACATCGTTGCCGGCGTCGGCCGGGGCATTCACTAACTCAGTCTGGTTAAAGACGGTGGTTGACGCTGCGAAGGCGTGCCGCGCAGTCAGAAGGGGCACTAAGCCTCCGGCGCTGCTGGCCAACATAGTAGCCGCTACAGTCAGGTTTAGGATTTTAGTTTTTGTTTGACGGTATAGTCGTGCAACTTGGCGTGTGAACATCTCTCCCGCTTTCCTTTACTCACTAAACTACCTCGCATTATACCTCATATGTCAATTTTGTTACAATCTTTTCATGCTTATTTAAATAGTTTTTAATATTTATACTCTGGCGCGCACAGGGTTATATAATAGGAATAGAATGACGCATAAAGAAGTAGAAGAATATTTGCTGGGCATGCCGAACGCCTGGCTTGACTATCCGTTCGGCGAAAAGGTGGCAGTGTATAAGGTTGGCGACAAGATGTTTGCCCTAGTTGTCGAAAACAGCGACCCAGTGCAGATCAGTTTAAAGTGCGATCCGGAGCTTGCTAAGGTGTTGCGCGAGCGGTACGAGAGCGTAATGCCTGGCTACCACCTCAACAAAAAGCACTGGAATACGATCTTGCTTACCGGGCAATTGAGCTGGGAGGAGGTTAAGGACCTCATCCGGCATTCGTATGAGTTAGTAGCTAGTAGTTAGTAGCAGGTAGCTAGGGAAAGAAGATGAACGGCCGGAACGGCCGTTCTATTTTTATTGCGGCCTGCGGGCCGCTCCTTGTTTGCTTGCTACCTGCTACTAACTACTAGCTACTACTCTCGGGCCATTGCTTGAGGAGTAACTGCACCCCTTCATATTTTTTCGCCAACTCCAGGCGCAGGTTGCTATTCGTTTCGCTATCGAACACGTTTTTTAGTTCGTTGGCATAGGCTGTCAGCTGCGCGCGCATGATAGTTATGTATACAGAGTCGAATACGCTTGCTTCTTTGGCCTGTTTCAGCCGACCGTCCACGGTCGCGTCTCGCCTGAGTGTTAGCTCTTCCGGTTTGACCTTGCGGTCGCGCCTTTCGAGGTAGGAGGTCGTCTTGTTTTGATAGCTTTTGACGCTGAGCTGTGTGTTGATGGCAGCATTTTTAATCTGCTGGCTTGTGGCGTCGCGGCTCATGGCGCTGATTCTGAGGGTTTCCTCTTCGCGCTGGGCAAGAGATACGAACAGCTCGACATTGTTTTTGCCGCCGAATACTAGCGCTACAACCAGCCAGGTTATGAATATAAAAACAACGGCACCCCCGACTATCAGGATGATCTTGGCAATGAACGGATCTTTGACAAAGCCTAAATGAATCCCTTTTTTCGGCTGTTTGGGGTTGAGTATGAAACTATAGTCATGCTGCGAATAGTTAGGCATGCCTGATCCAAATTGCGGTCCCATGCTTTCAATCATAGTATAAACTGCTCAAGCTTTCTACTTTGACGGCGAGGGCTTACACTTTAGGGTATGGATGCCGTCGAGGATATCAAAAGCCGGTTGAGCGTTGAGGACGTGATTGGCCAGTACTTGGAACTCAAGCGCGCTGGCCGTAACTTTAAAGCGCTCAGTCCGTTCACGAACGAGCGGACGCCGAGCTTTATGGTGAGTCCGGAAAAGCAGATCTGGCACGACTTTAGCAGCGGTAAAGGCGGCGACATCTTCACCTTTGTCATGGAGATGGAGGGGGTGGACTTTAAGGGCGCGCTGGAGATTTTGGCGCGTAAGGCTGGCATTGATCTTGAGCAATACCGCGGAAGCAGCAAATCTAACAGCAAGGAAAAAGAACGTCTCTACGAGGCGCTGGAGCTCGCAACTAAGTTTTACCAGGTGCAGTTTAAACGCAATAAAACAGCGCTCGAGTATGTGTTTAAGAAGCGGCAGTTCACCAAAGAAACAGCGCTGGAGTGGCGCTTTGGCTACAGTCCGAACACCGGTACTGCGTTGATTGATTTCTTAAAGGGCAAGGGATTTACCGACCGCGAGATTAAAGCTGCGGGCCTGAGTGCGCAGCGCTACCGCGGCACGGTCGACATGTTCCGTGGTCGTTTGATGATCCCCCTGCAAGATCCACAAGGGCGGGTCATCGGCTTTACCGCCCGGCTTTTGGAAGACGACCCGAACGCGCCGAAATACATCAACACGCCGCAGACATTACTCTACGACAAATCGCGCCACATTTTCGGCCTGCATCTGGCCAAAGAGGCGCTCAGAAAGAAAAGGTACGCCATCATTGCCGAGGGCAACCTGGACGTCATCGCCAGCCATCAGGCCGGCGTACGGCAGGTAGTGGCTACGGCCGGCACCGCACTCACCGAATACCAGCTCAAGAGTCTCGGCCGCTTTACGTCAGACATCCGCCTTGCCTTTGACGCCGACAGCGCAGGGCAGGGCGCGGCCGAGCGAGCCATCCCGATTGCCAGTAAGGTCGGCGTTTCTCTAAGCATTATCACCATTCCGAGCGGCAAAGACCCGGACGAACTCATCAAGCAGGACAAAAGCAAATGGGAAGAGGTTATCGAACAGCCCAAATACGCGGTCGACTGGCTGATCGAGCGCTACCGGCAGCAGCTGGACATCGAAAGCGCCCAGGGCAAGCGCCGGTTCAGTGATGTGGTGCTGGGTGTGGTGCGCGGCCTGAGCGACCAGGTCGAGCAAGAGCACTATATCGAAAAAGTCAGCCAGCTTATCGGCGTGAGCAAAGACGCGCTGCTTGCCAAGCTCAATAAGAAACCCATGGAAGCCGCACGACTCAAACACAGGAAAGCTGCAACCCGCCTGCCAGACAAAGCCGTGCTGGAACTCATCAAAATAGAAAACCACTTGCTCGCCCTGGCGCTCCTGCAGCCCAGGCTCCGCGAATATCTAACCGGCATCAAGCCCCAGATGCTCGCCGAAGAGCAAGCTGCGAAACTCCTTGCATTTTTGCAGGAGCACCCTGATTTCGCCGGCGTTCCCGCCGCAGGACAAACGGGGGAGCGTAGTGAATTATCTTCTTTGCGACCTCTGGCAGATTATGTTAAGATGTTGTCATTATTATATGAAGAACTTTACCAGGACATTGCGTTTAACGAGCTTCAGTACGAAGCCGCGCAACTGCAGACTTCTCTGGTAAAAGCATACGTAAAACATCAAAAACAGCGCATTGCCCGCGAGCTGGAGCACAGCGACGAGGCGCGCACCAAAGAATTGCTCGAAGCAGCTAAAAGACTCGACAACTTACTAAGAACGTACAAGGAGGCAAAGCATGCCTAAAGCCAAAAAGCAAGCACCGCGGAAGGGTGGGGCGGACGACCTCGAGCAGGTCGTCAAGGATTTGTTTAAGCGCGCCAAAAAGGCCGGCCGCATTGACCAGAAAGACATTACTGCGGTTATTCCGGACACGCCCGAGAACGCTGATGTTTTAGACAAGCTTTACACCGACCTCGCTGATGCTAACATCGAGGTAACGACCGACGACGTACCGCCACTAGA
>CALKHY010000161.1 GCA_937988795.1 uncultured Candidatus Saccharibacteria bacterium | reverse complement strand
GGCCTAAACAGGCGTGGCGCCGGCACGCCGGCCTCGGCAACCACTTGCTGCGTGCGGGCAATGTCATCCTTGAGCTCCTGCGGCGTTAGCTCATTGATCTTGCGATGATTCCAGGTGTGCTTGCCGATCTCATGCCCGCTCGCATGCATACGCCTCAGCAGCGCCTCATTGCCAGGCACCTGCTGGCCAACCACGAAAAACGTTGCTTTGGCATCATGAGTGTCCAAGAGATCCAGTATGCGCGGCGTGTGCTTGGCGCTCGGCCCGTCATCGAAGGTAAGCGCCAGGCAAGCCTCACGCGAGCAGTCGACCGACGGAACAAGGTTGGCCGGCAGCGAGGTTGCGGCCGCGACCGCAACCGGTTGAATAACCGGCACCTCGATCGCCTGCACCGGCCGCACGATCTGCGGGAGCGACGCATATCCCCCAACAGCCGCGACCGCTACCGCCACCAATCCGGCTGCCACTCCAGGCCGGAGGATAACCAACAAAACAGCTTTTAGCCGCCACATAGCGCATATACAGTGTACACCGCTTGCGCAAATCGGACAAAAGGCGGCAGGTTGACTATAGCCCAACTATGCTTCACTGTAGCCAAACTCAATATACGGCTGCTTGCCAAGATAGCCTTTTTCGATAATGACGCGGAAGACTTCGGAGACATCCTCTGGCAAATGTGCCGGGTCGCACCACACGAGTTCTGCGCACTTGTTCGACTCCTTGTTGACCGGCTCTTCGCCGTCGCGCAGTTCAACCGCAAATTCATGCACAACGTACTCGTGGTTGGTGAGCACGTTACCAATTGCGAACAAGCGAAAACGTTCGGGGGCGAGGGCTAACCCCAACTCTTCTTCGACTTCGCGGATGGCCGCCTCGAGCGCAGTCTCTCCCTCCTCCAAATGACCGCCAGGCAGGATGAGCTTGCTGTCGTCCCAGCCGGTGTTGACGCGGCGAAGCAATTAGCGCCTTTCCGTTCCGCATAATTAAAATGTTACTGCCAACCCGTCGCGTGTGTTTCATATTCAAAACTGCTTAAGGAAATTGGTTGAGAAGGCAGTACTGAGGTTTTTGCGGTGGGCGTGGCGCTCTTCGGCGAGTTCGATGAGGCGGGTGACGAGCTCGGTATTGCTGATGCCTTTGGCACGCCAGTTGTGCGCGTAGAGACTGCCGGGCAGCGGGTTGACTTCGTTCACAAACACCTCTTTGGTCTTGCTGTTGATGAGCATGTCGACGCGGGCGATACCGGTGCAGCCGAGCGCTTTATACACGCCCAGCCCCACCTTTTCGGCCTTTTCGTAGAGATCTTTGGGGATGTCGGCCGGGATTTTACTGTAGCCTTGCGCCCCACGCTTTGCACCTTCGGTCTTGGCGCCGCCCTTCTTGCCACCGTTATTCATGTACTTGGTGTCAAAATCAAAGAAGTTGTCGGCGCTGACGAGCGGCTGCTCGAGATAGGCGGGCGTCAGCTCATCGTTGCCTATGATCGGCAAGGTAACTTCGATGAGGTTCGGCACAGCTTCTTCGACGATGAGTTTGTCGTCAAACCGGGCTGCAACTTCGATAGCGTTGCGCAGCTCGGTGTCGTTCGTAACGCGGGCAATTGCAATACTGGAGCCAAGATGCACCGGCTTTACAAACAGCGGGTACTTGAGCTCCTTAATGATCCTTTTTAACAGCGATAGCGCATCTTCGGTGAACTCCTGAGCATTGAATACCAAAAAC
>CALKHY010000160.1 GCA_937988795.1 uncultured Candidatus Saccharibacteria bacterium | reverse complement strand
CGGCGACCACCGAGATCTACACTCTTTCCCTACACGACGCTCTTCCGATCTATCCGGCGATTACATCACCATGTCGTCCATCGATGGCGTAGGCATGAAGGCCGGTGATTTCCGTACGCACAACATGGTGCTCGGCCGGGCTGCGGCCGACTTTGACGGCAAGAGTGCGAGCCTTGGCCAGGTGGCGCTCAGCTACGACAACGGGTCCGGCACCGAGACTGTGCAGCTCGGGCTTATCCCGGTCGCCATCAATATTCAACGCAACCCCAACGACCGCAGTACCAAAGCCAACCTGCCGGAGTTTCTGGAGCGCATCGGCCAGGCAATCGCCGAGCGGCAGGTGAGCCCGTTCCGCATCTATCTGAGTATCTTCATCGTCGGCATAACGGTTATCATCGCGCTGATCATGTTGCACTCTGGCGTCAGGACGGCGCTGATATCTATCGGCCGTAACCCCCTGAGCAAGAAGTCGATTTTCCGCGGGCTGCTCGAAGTTATCCTAACGAGTTTTTTGGTTTTAATTATTGGCATGTTTACGGTATATTTACTACTAAGGCTATAAGCATGAGCAGGATGGGTCCATGAACGAGACAATGATCGGACTGCTATCAGTGATAAGTGGCATATTGCTCCTCGCCGGCGGGGTGGCGTGGATACTGCTGGCGCACAAGCGGCGCCCGGCCAAGAAGCCGCTGGATAAAAAACAGATAGATCAGCTCAACAAAGCGTACACCGACATTGCCGAAGAGGACGCCGTACACCTGTTCAACGCCGAATTCCGCGAGGAGCTCAGAAACCGCGGCCGGCTCCGCTTTGAAAAGATAATCGACGAAAATGCTGCGTTCCTTAAGCAAGACCTCGATGCCACCACTGCTAAGCTGAATGAGTACATGCAGCAACAGATTATGGCCAAGCTGGATGAGGAGTTCGGCGCCTACGCCAAGGCCATGCACGAAGCGCAAACCATGGCGCTCACCTCGCTGCAAAAAACCGCGGAAGAGATTGAGACGCAGCGGCAGGCATTGTCCGAAGCGCTGAAGGCCGAGATGATTGAGCGCGAGAAGGCGCTGATCAAGGTGTACGAAGAAAACATGGCCAAGATTATCGAGCACTATCTGCTCCAGGCGCTGGGCAATCAGTTTGACCTGAAGAGCCAGCTACCGTACATCATCAAAGAAATGGAAGCCAATAAGAAAGCGATCATGGAGGACATGCGGCTGTGATCGACGGGGCAACAGCTCAATTTATCCTGCCGTCCGCCCTGATCACCAAGGCGGATTTGGCTCGTTTGGTGCGCGAAATCGAGGATCTCGACAACGAGTTCGAGGCGCAAAAAGCGCGTAACCAGACCGAGGGCAAGCCCCACGAAGGCTACCATATGCCCGCCATCAGCGAAGGGCTCCACGAGTTTGTCGAGCTGAACAAGATTGATCTGTTGGACGACAATGTGCGCCGGGAACTCCGCCGGCGCGTCAAACGTATCAAAGACAAAGCACCGGTGCTGCACATGACGTTTGCTGTCGAGGCTGACCTGCCGGCGCTCCGGCAGCTCGTCGAGTACATCCGCAAGGAATTCCATCCGCAAGCACTTATAGAAGTTGGCCTGCAGCCGTCGCTGGTCGGCGGCGTGTACATGCGCACACCCAACCGCGCGTACGATTTCAGCATCCGCGCCAAACTGGCCGAAAACCGCAACATCATCCAGCAAGACCTTGATCAACTGTTGTATGCCATACCTGTTGTTGAAGCACCGCCGGAAGAAGACTTTGCATTGCCGGAAAATGAGGAGCAAGGCTGATGGAGCAGGACGCGCTATTTAAAGAACTGGTCGAAAAGGGGAATCCAGTTGGCGAGATCATAGGTATCGACAACTTCCTGATCCGCGTGCGCGGTTTGCAGCCCTGCAACGTGCACGCGCTCGTGCGGTTCGAGGATGGCAGCCGCGGCTACGTGCACCACGTCTACGAAGATTACGTGATGGTGATGAAGCTCGGCACTACCCAGCTGAGACTCGGCATGATCTGTGTCTTGCAGCACGAACAGTTGCTCACCAAGGTTGGCAAGAATTTCATCGGCCGCGCCATTAACGTCTTTGGCGAGCCGATCGACGGCAAGGGGCCGATCGAACCCGATGCGGTGTGGGAAGTATTCCACAATGCACCGATGCTGTACGAGCGCCGGCTGCTCGACCAGCAGCTGGAGACCGGCATTACTGTGCTCGACATTAACTTCAGCTTGGCGCGCGGCCAGCGTATGGCCGTCTTGGGCGACGGCAAGGTGGGCAAGACAGCACTAACCACCCAGATTGCTATCAACCAGAAGAACACCGATATTACCGTGATTTATGTGCTCATCGCCAAGCGCCAGCGCGACGTGGCGCAGCTGGTAGACCG
>CALKHY010000159.1 GCA_937988795.1 uncultured Candidatus Saccharibacteria bacterium | reverse complement strand
GATCAGTCGATAACCGTAAACCCTATCCAAAGCTGTCCAATGCGTTGCAAATTTTGCCGCAGACAGTATGACCAATATGATTTATTCCAGGACAGACAGGCTGGGCTTGCGCCAAGCGCTCGAGATAGGCTAGTTAATCTCAAGCCAGAAGAGTTGGCTGTGCATCTACTTGTTAAGTACCCCGAGCTGAATTGGTCAAGCAATATGCAGATCGCGATCGTCACAGGTACTTTTGCTAACTTTAAGCACATGTTTACATACATTGAACAATTTGTAGATACCATGTCACGCACTACGCAGGGCAAGTTTGATCCTCGCGTAAAGCAACTGCAAAATATCCATGTTCTGTCACATCTCGCAAGAACCAGGGATGAGATGGATGCATTGAGGTCAATAGGTGTAAAAACGTATCAGGATACTGCAGAAATCGTCAACGATGACAGGCGTGCTGCACTTATGCCGAAGGCAAATCCTAAAAATCGGGTCTTACTCGGCAAGGGGGAGCTAAAGTTTGAGGATATCCTACAAAGTGTTGCTGACGGCGTTGAGGTTTTTGGCAGGAATAATTATTTTGTAACATTGATCTTAGGGCTCGATACATACGACGACACTATGCGAGGGCTGCAGGGCTTAGCTGAAGCTGGATTGACCTATTTAGATCGCCCCGCTTATCAACCGTTTGAATTGGGCGGTATTAGTTTATATGCAATGGGGGTGACAGATCTTATTCGGGCAAGTTTTGAGGCGGGCAGGCGATTTCGGACTGTTAGTACTACTTGGCGGCCGGAAAGTATTGTGCGCGAAAGGTGATTTTGTTTGCTGACAGGCATGAGGGTATTTTCGGATTGTCGCTAAATGGATTTAATAATCTCCATAGAATGCCGTGAGAAATGGTTAAAGTTTTCGTGTTTGCATTATTGATTCGCGGGTGCGAACCATCGTCCAAGATGCCATTTCTGGTATTGCAGGGTTGTATGGATGAAGCGCGATATCCCATACTTTCGGATTGCCTAGCCTATCCGGGTGTATTACGCGGACATTGTTCCACGAGACGCTTTTTATGATGAGCGGATCGTCTGGGTCGGCGTGCCGTTTTAGTAACTCGGCTCTGGCCTCTGCCCGCGTCCCTGAAGGCTTGGTGTGAGTATGATCCTGTAAGATTACTGGATCAATAATGCCTGCAGTGGTGCGTTCCTCGAATTTTGCCATTGGGTCTATTGGATAGATTAAATCTAGGCAGAGGCTTTGGCTGTTTTGTTTGGGGTTGGTGCCAGTTAATTTTTCTGCTGGAACATCGTACTTTAGCATCAGGTATCCTAAGCGTGCGGCCCAGTGTATTGAACGGGCAGCTTCTGATATCTCGTCGTTCAAGGGATTGGTGCGGGCAGTGATATCGACTAAATTTTGCCATATTGCAAGACCCTGCTTTTCGTCTTCTGGGGCATCAAACGTGTTTACGATCATTCGCGCATACTTTAATAGGACTTGCTGAATATTAACTGCGGTACGCCGTTTGCCATCCCGGCACGGAAGTGTTTTTTGTAGGGAAAGATCTTCAGCTACAGTTTTTAGGCTTCTCGCTGCACTCTTTAGTAAAATCCCCTTAAGCTCCTGTTTTTGTTGTGATGAAAAAATATCCCAGTGCTCAACAATGCGTGTCATTAGTGACATCGCTGCCGCATCAGCAAACTCGGCACATACGGAGCGTACTGCATCGCCAATTCTGCGCTCAATTCTGATCCATCCTTTCGTAACCGAGTCGTTCGCAATAGTATCTGCGGTATGTATTGCTACGAGCCCCTCTCTCATTCCCTGTACTGACGTGCTTGCATTATATTTAGTGCGCCGGCTCTTTTGTATGAGGCAAAAACCGTTTGGACCAAGCATGCCTGCACCTGTCCACGATGCCGTGGCGCTGTATGTATCAAGTATTGAGAGCAAGTCTTGATACCTCTCCGGTGACATTGCCGGTCCGATCATGTTTAAGTGGAAACCTCGTCGTTGCAGCTTACCATGTTTTTGTCTGTCGGTTGACGGGCGGTGATCATAGCTGCCGGCATGGAAGTAGACCGCATTCGGCGCCCTCTCCTCTTCATGGTTGTGTGTCTTTAAAGATTCTCTAAGTGTATCAACAAAAAGATCGGAAGAGCACACGTCTGAACTCCA
>CALKHY010000158.1 GCA_937988795.1 uncultured Candidatus Saccharibacteria bacterium | reverse complement strand
CGGCACGACCGTAGCTAAGGATCTCAACCCAGACGAGCTGGGCACCATTGCCGAAGGGGGGAGCCAGGTGGATGAGGTGTCGTTCTACCGGAACGGCGACTTCACCGACCTCTGTCGCGGCCCGCATGTCGAATCTACAGGCAAGGTGGGCGCATTCAAGCTGATGCGCGTCTCCGGCGCCTACTGGCGCGGCAAAGACACCAATCCGCAGATGCAGCGCGTTTACGGTGTTGCTTTTGCCGGACAAGAGGAGCTTGACCAATACCTTGCAATGTTGGAAGAGGTCAAAAGGCGCGACCACCGTAAGTTAGGCCAGGAGCTTGATCTGTTTGTGTTCAGTGATCTGGTTGGCGGCGGTCTTCCTTTGTGGACCCCGCGCGGCACTATCCTGCGCAGGGAGCTCGATCGCTATGTACAGGAGTTAAGGGCAGAGGCGGGGTTTGAGCAGGTTGCTATCCCGCACATCACCAAGAAAGACCTGTATGAGCGCAGCGGGCACTGGGCCAAGTTTAAAGATGAGCTATTTCGCATTACAACGCGCGAGGGCCACGAATTTGCCATGAAGCCGATGAATTGCCCGCATCACGCGCAAATCTACGCCAGCAGGCCTCGTAGTTACCGAGAACTGCCAATTCGCTATAGCGAGACTACGATGGTCTATCGTGACGAGCAGAGCGGTGAGCTTGGGGGTCTAAGCCGCGTCCGCAGTATTACGCAGGACGACGCGCACATCTTCTGCCGTTTGTCACAGGCAAAAGACGAGGTATTGCAGCTCTGGGACATCGTAGAACGTTTCTAGAGCACCATGGGCATTGAACTGCGCCTTCGCCTGAGTTTGCGCGATCCTGACAATCCTGAGGCCTACATGGGAACCGACGAACAGTGGCAGGAGGTGGAGGATAAGCTGCGCGAAATTGCCCGCGAGAAGGTCGGCGACAATTTTGTCGAGGTACCAGGCGATGCGGCGTTCTATGGGCCAAAATTTGACTTCCTGGGCCGTGATGCGATTGGCCGCGAGCATCAAGTTGCAACCATCCAATTCGATTTCAACCAGCCGGAAGGCTTTGACTTAACGTGCACGGACGAGCATGGCAATGCCGAAAGAATTGTCATGATTCACTGTGCCACCATGGGCTCAATCGAGCGCTTTTTGAGCGTGTACATTGAGCATACGGCCGGAAGGTTCCCGGTTTGGCTGGCGCCCGAGCAAATTCGAATTATTACAATTAACAGCGATCAAAATATAGTCGAATTTGCAACAAATATTGCCAACAAGGCAAAGGGGCTTGGTTTGCGTGTTTCGGTCGATAATTCTAACGAATCAGTTGGCAAGAAAATTCGTACCGCAGAGCTCATGAAAATCCCATACACGGTCGTTATTGGCGCCAAGGAACTTGAGAGTGGCGGGCTCGTGCCGCGCGTCCGCAAAGACATGGAGGTTCATGCCAACCACCAGCCGCGGACAGTCGACGAATTTTTGAAGACGGTCGCCAACGAGGCAAAGACCCGCGTGAATAAGACGTCGCTATAAGCACGTGAGGTGCAGAAATGCCCCGGATAGATGCCGCATTTAAGCAGCGAGTGTACGACCTGGTGGCCCAAATACCAAAGGGCAGGGTGATGACCTATGGTCAGATCGCTGCCCTTTGCGGCGCGCCTTGGGTGGCGTGGGAGGTCGGGCAAATCGCGCATAACGGTCCCAGCGACCTGCCATGGCAACGTGTCGTCAATAAGTCTGGCGGCCTAGCGTCCGGCTGGCCGGGCGGCGGCAAGGCTGCGCACGCGGCTGCGCTCCGGGCGGAAGGTGTTGCCGTATCGGAGGACTATAAAGTAGATATAAATAAGCTACTATGGCATCCAGATCAGAAAACACTCCACTGATTGTAATTGTTGGACAAACGGCTTCGGGCAAGTCGGCCCTTGCCATGCATTTGGCGCGCCGCTTTGGTGGTGAGATTGTGGCGGCTGACTCGCGCACGGTATATCGCGGCATGGACATTGGTACTGCTAAACCAACGCCCCAGGATCGAGCAATGGTGCCGCATCATCTTATTGATGTCGTAAACCCGGATGAGCCGTTCAACGTTGCTGATTTTCAGCGGCTGGCCAACGCCGCCATAGACGACATTGTTAGTCGTGGAAAACTACCGATCTTGGTTGGCGGCACAGGTTTGTATGTAGATGCGGTTATTTATAATTTTGGCTTGCGAAAGCCCGCCAATCCGGCATTGCGCAGGGAGCTAGAGAGTCTATCGGTAGAGGAGCTGCAGGCCCGCTTGATTGATCAGGGGTTGCCGCTGCCGAGAAATGAGCGGAATCCCCGCCATTTAATCCGCGCGATTGAGGCAGGCGGCGAAACGGCGGTTCGTGCCCCCCTCCGCCCGAATACACTCGTCATTGGGCTCCAAGTAGACCCCGAAGTGCTGCGTGACAAAATAGCGCGCCGCGTCGATGCCATGGTCAAAGCGGGTCTTGTCGAGGAGGTCCGGAGACTGTCGGAGCAATACGGCTGGGATGTGCCGGCTCTGCAGGCGCCGGCATACAAGGCCTTTCGTCCTTATATTGAAGGCAGGATATCACTCGAGGAGGCCAAGCAGCAATTTGCGCGGTACGACTGGCAATATGCGCGGCGCCAAAAAACTTGGTTCAGGCGCAATAAGGACATTGTTTGGATTGACAGGGCGGAAGAAATTGAAGACCTAATTACATCGTTTCTGAGCAAATAATATACAGTTCCACTAGTAAGTTTGTTACAATGATCCTATGATCGAACAACTGTTTGGGTCGAAGACGCGCGTTAAGCTTCTACAGCTTTTCTACAGCAATCCCAACCGGGCGTTTTATGTGCGGGAAATTACCCGCAAAATCGATGAGCAGATCAATTCGGTCCGGCGCGAACTAGCTAATTTGCTAAGCATTGGCATCATTGCATCCGATACAACAAACAATCGCTTGTATTACGAAGTGAACCAGTCGTATGAGTTTTACGAGCCGCTCCGCATGATTTTTGGCGGCGGCGCTGCACAACAGGCTGAAGGTGTGGCCAGTAAGCAGCAGACGGCTTCTCCGTTCAATGCCGAGATTACGAAGCTGAGGGCGCTGGGTAATGTCGAAATTGCACTGTACACCGGACAATTTACCCGCGATGAATCCAGTGGCATCGACATGCTGATTGTTGGCGACGTAAATCAGCACGCGCTCCAAAAGTTCGTTGCCGAACTTGAGGCCCAGGAGGGCAAAGAGATTCGATACACTATTATGTCGCCGCAGGAATTTGAATATCGACGCCAAATCAAAGACCGGTTTATTACTACAGTGCTTGCTTCGAAGAAACAGGTACTGATTGACAAAAATAACGCCTTACAGACATCGTAACAGCAGGAGGTAATATTATGGACGTACAATTTTATGGTGCTAACTGTGTAGTTATTAACGGGAAGCAGGCACGGCTGGTTGTAGACGACAACTTGAGCGATCTTGGTGCCAAGAGTGTTTCTAAGGAGGGCGATGTAGCTTTGTTCACGTCCGAGCGCGCCAACCCGCCAAAAGGCGCCAAGATTGCGATCGATCAGCCAGGCGAATACGAGGTATCAGGTATTTCGATCTATGGCATTGCTGCAAGGGCACACGTTGACGAAGAGGGGCAGCGCAATGCAACGATGTACAAGATTGTTATTGACGATACGAGTGTATTGGTAACCGGGCATGTATATCCTGAGCTAAGCGATAGTCAGTTGGAAGCCATTGGCATGGTTGATGTCATGATTGTCCCAGTCGGGGGTAATGGCTATACGCTCGACGGCGTTGGTGCCCTGAAACTCATCAAAAAGATTGAGCCGAAGGTCGTTATACCGACGCATTATGATGACAGCGTGCTCTCATTCCCAGTACCGCAGCAGACGCTCGAACAGGCCGTTAAGTTGCTAACTATGGAGCCAAAAGAGACCTTACCCAAGCTTAAGCTAAAGATTGGCGAACTGGGCGACGCGATGCAGCTCATCGTTCTCGAAAAGTCTTAAATGCAATGCAGCTTTAATGCCACGAAGAAAACAGCCTCGCCGGAAAAGCGAGGCTGTTTTTTATACCAAGGAGCTGTTATTTTGCAGAAGTGAGCAGGCCCTTTTTCTTCAATGTGCGAATTGCCTGAGTGCTAACCTTGAGAGTGACTTTTTTGCCGTCAATAACCAAGGTTTTCTTCTGCAGGTTCGGCTCCCATACCTTCTTGGTGTGGCGCTGGGAAAAGCTCACGTTGTTGCCGAACTGCTTGCCCTTGCCAGTAATGTCACATACACGCATAGCTTTTACTAATCCTCTTTCAACACCTTATTTTAGCGTTTTTTACCCCTTAAGTCAACAAAGCGGAAGTTTTGCTATACTAACAAAGTCATGATCGATCTATCACTAGCCAACCTTGCAGTTGTCATAATCTCCATCCTTGTGTCGTTGACGGTCCACGAGGCTATGCACGCTTATGTCGCTCATGTGTTGGGCGATACGACTGCAAAGGACGAGGGAAGGTTAACACTCAATCCACTACAGCACGTTGATCTGTTAATGACGATCGGCTTGCCCGTTGTAATGATCATGCTTGGATTGCCTCCACTCCTGATAGCAAGACCAGTGCCCTTTGATCCGCGCAGCGTCCGGTACGGCGAATACGGCGCAGCCCTGGTTGCTTTGGCTGGGCCGTTTACTAACCTTGGCCTGGCCGTTATCGGCTCGGCAGCAATGCGCTTGATTGGTCTTGATAGTGACCTGGCTGCAATGTTGGATATTTTTGTTCAGATTAACATAACATTCTTTGTGTTCAACATGATTCCATTTCCTCCGCTCGATGGTTCGAGACTGTTGTATGCAGTAGCCCCGGAGCCGGTTCAGAGGATCATGTATGCCATAGAGTCAGCCGGCTTTTTAATGATCATTTTCGTCTTCTTGCTCGCCGCGCCGTTTATATTGCCGATTGTTGGCAATATCGTCCAAGCTATTTACGTCTTCTTATTAGGGTGAATTAGGGGTATAATAAGTTTTGGCTGGGCCGAGGCCAAGCGAATGATTATCCTGAACAACATTCGCATAGGGAGCCTTACATGCCTGATAGCCGTGGTTGTCAGGTGCGGGCACCCACTTGGGATCGACCAGGTATAATCCAAGCGGCTTTGAGCTCAGCCTCTAACTTGCATTATATGGCTACTTAACGGGGTGTGGCGCAGTTGGCTAGCGCGTACGGCTGGGGGCCGTGAGGTCGCAGGTTCAAGTCCTGTCACCCCGACCACACAAAAACCCGGTGCTTTGGCAGCGGGTTTTTGTGTGGCGGAAAAGAGCACGGAAGCTATAAATACTGGGCTTTTTGCTTGGTTTTGTAGCTTCCGTGCTATACTCCTCACCATGAAAGCACTCAAATTAGATCACGAATTAGCCAGGGCGGTAATTGCCGGCCATAAGAGGTCAACATGGCGTCTTTTTGACGATAAGGATCTATCGGTCGGCGACGAAGTTAAATTGATTGATAAGGTCGACCCAAATCGTCCAGAAACTTGGAAAGTTATCGGTATAGCCAAAATAAATACCGTTATTCAAAAGCGGTTAGGGGACATCGAGCCTGCTGACTATGAAGGAC
>CALKHY010000157.1 GCA_937988795.1 uncultured Candidatus Saccharibacteria bacterium | reverse complement strand
TATCCGTCGGACGTGGCTGCCCGCCAGGAGATCGCTAAGGTTTACACTGATCTTGGCCTCAAAAAGACCGAAACGATCCAAGTTGAAGGAGCGTACGACGCAACCGACGTCTACATGGGCCAAGGTCTTATCTGCACGGTAAATACACCAGAAAGCCAAATAAGCGGTTCGCTTGCTAGCTGCGGCTCGATCGACCGGTACGCGGAGGGGGCTGCGGCCGTTAAGCCTTTCGCAGACATCTTGCCGGGCGTTGACGAATCAACCGTGCTCTTACGCCTGCAAATTACCGATAGTGAAACACCCGGGTATCAGAAGGCACAGCTTGCCTATGGCGGCTTTGGCGGCGGCGGCTTACAAGCCCTGTTCTACAGAAAAACCGATGGCGAGTGGCAGTTCTTCAGAAAAACACAGGAACCGCCTGCATGTTCAACCTATGACACCGAAGACCTTAGGAAGGCCTTTAAGGGAGAGGAGTGCTTTGACGAGCAAGGCAATCGCTCCACAGTGCAATAGGTGGCCTAAGCAAACTAAAAAGACATCTCATGAGATGTCTTTTTAGTTTGGTGGAGCTAAGGAGACTCGAACTCCTGACCTCTTGCATGCCATGCAAGCGCTCTAGCCAACTGAGCTATAGCCCCAGAATGAGACTATTTTAACAGATCGAATCCAAAATTAAAAGTGTGCGCGCCTTGAACTCCTTTTGTCATGGCGCCGAGTAGGTTGCTCGCCCAGATAGTGCGCCAGTTCATTCATTGCCGCTACTTGCCTCTGCGGATCGGTTTTATCACTTACCACCTCTTTAAATAACTCCATAATATGCTCTGAGGATCCGATTAAGTCACGTACGCCTGGACGGGCTACACGCACTAAGCTATGGTAGCCGCTCTCGCCGCTTTGCCCGTGTTGCCAGCGTGCAGTTTTTACCTGGGATAGTTGGTGTTGGCCGCCAGGCCTGGGCTGGACGAGAATTATATCAAAATTCTTCCTGGGGTTTCCTGGCCAATTCGCCTTATCCTCACGCGGGAGCGCATGGCGAGGATACCAGTGTGCCATGGCGCCCCTCGCTCTTGCCGGATTCATATCTTTTATGAAATTCGTCAAGAATATCAACACCGGTTTTTATCAAGCTACCTAATTCTGCTCGCAACACGGCTTGCGCTCCCCTGCGGCGGATTTCGTCCAGATTTTTGTTTGCCGCCAACTCCACCGCTCTGATATGCAGATCCATGGCATTGGCACTCAGCCACATAAAGGCCCGGTCTATCCTTTCGCCATACTTATTAATATCCTCCACCGAATACAGGCCTGGCATGTCCAGTAGCACATCCCGCACGTCTCTGGATCTGTCGCCCAGCCTTAGCGATGCATCAGCATAATCGAGTGCGACTCCTCCGCGAAGCGTTTCCAGTTTTGGTGTCTCACGGGCAATTTTGGGCGGTGCCAGGTCTAATATCGCCTTGGCGGCATGAGCTGCCTGGCGTGTCAGCATGATATCTTCTTCACTCCCCCCTCCCACGGGGCCAAGCGGCAAATGCGGATCCAGGCTATGCCATGATTGGGTAATTGGGAGGACTGCATCTACCACCCTGTCGACTCTATTCGCGCCCGAACCCGAAAACGTATGGCGCATCAAGGTATCGATATTATCCTCATGCTGCCGGGGAGTAAGCGCTTTCCCTGCTGCCATTTTGTTTCTTTGTTTCTCTTATCTTGATCCATTAAACTATATACTACAGTAATGTGGGTAAACCTGAAAGGTGGCAATTAGGTGGAACGTCATCGCAGCAACGCGCATAGCGGTATGGAAGCAGCCAGGCTGTTGTGGGGCTTTCTGACAGAACCAACATCAATGCAGCCTGAGATACATTTGGTAGAAGGCCCGATATTTAAACCTGATCACAAACGTATCGAACACAAAGAGACGCCGGGCGTCAGTGCCGAACTGCACGTCGGCGGCATATTGCACGCCTCAGACAGCGACCCTGTCCCTGGTACATTAAGATTCAATGTCTCCTCGCAATACTTGTCTATCAGGGAGCACTTTATTCCAGATCCTGAAGCTGCCGCATAGAGCGCGACAACAGCGTCAGGCAAAGCAGTTTTATGCCGCAAGTACTTAGAAAATCTTTTGGCGGCGGGCGATTATTATGACCAGGATGTCGATAGCAATTGTGAAAGCTATAATGCCCAGGAACGCCCAAGCACCGTTCTGGAATGGCAAGTCGATGTTCATGCCGTATATGCCGTAAACCGCGCTTGGCAGCATGATAAGCACGGTCAGGATGGTCAGGATTTTAATGGTACGGTTCAGGTTGTTCGAGGCGATAGAAGTGTAGGCTTCGCGGATGTGGATGATGGACTGCATGTTGCTGTTACAGGCCTCGATGCTTTGCTCGTTGTTAAGGAGCAAGTCCTCCACGATGTCCTGGTCCTCGGCAAACAGCGGGACGTAGCGGCCAAGCAGCAGGCGGCGCAAAGTCGCGTTCGTCGGCATCAGGCTGCTTAAGAATTCGTTCAGCTCGTCCTCGATCTGTACAAAATCGATGAAGTCCTGGTTGCTGATTTCGTGGCCGCGCAGGCGGGAACGGATAAGCTTAATCTTTTTGCTGCTGCGCGAGATATAGTTGTCGTATTTTTCGACGATTTGCTTCAGGATAAGCAGGATCAGCTTGGCGCGCTGGGTGGTAGCGAAGTTGACCTTGCCGGTGATAAAGGCATCCAGCGCAGGCAGACGGACCCGCGATACGGTGATCACGATGTCGCCGCCAAAGATAAACAGCAGCGGCGCGGTGCTGACATCGCCGTCGTCAGTGCGGTAGGCAAAACGCACAAAGATGTAGCTCTGCTCGCCCTCTTTTTCGAGACGCGGCATCTCGTCTTCGTCGAGCGCGTCACGCAGGTGGCCTTCGACGATGTCAAATTTTTTGACAAGATGCTCAATTTCACTTTCGTTCGGCGCTTCAACATACACCCAGCAGCCGGGCTTGTAGTTCTCCAGCTCCTGCATGCGTTCGCTGCGCAGACTCTTAAAATAGTACTTGATCATACCGCTACCGCTTATCTTTAATGGCATTATACCGCGCCGGACGCAACTATAGTACCCAAAAAATTATTTTTTTCCCATTTTTGGCGCGTTTTGGCGCGGGATTATGCCACTGAATCCAGGTAGCGTTTCAGCTCGGCCAGGGCCTCGGTGCGGTACGAGGTTTTGGCGTATGTTTCTTCGTCCATTTCGGCGCGGGTGATATCGTAGCCGTCATTGATGAATATCGGGTCGAAACCAAAGCCGCCCTTACCTCTTACTTCAGGTGCGATGCGGCCATGCATTTCGCCTTCGAAAAATTTGATCGCTGTGCCATCATACAGGGCATAGCACACTCTTCCATGTGCTTCCTGGTTGGGCAGTGACAGTGCAAGTCTACACAATCCCTCAAGCCCCAGCTCCTCGAGAAACCATTTAATAAACGGACCGGGCAGGCGGCCCATGGCTGCAAACGACAGCGAGGCGTCCTCGACCAGCACCGGCTTTTTGAGTAACCCATAGGCCTGGCGAGCCTTGTGCTCGACAACTTCGCGGAGATCGAGCGACTGCAGCTCGTCCAGGTCGAGCTTGTGATGCGCAACCGGATGTCCGAGCCACTTAGCCAAAAAGTCGGCCTTGTTCTGATTGCCGGTAATAAAAACGAGGTCGAGCGCCATGACTATTCTACATCCGAAATGACCACACCGGTTTCCTGCCCCAGAATTGCGAATTTTTGCCCGCGGATTTGGTTATTTACTTCGAGCAAATCCTGTCTGGCTACGTCTAGAATCGTTTCTGGTCGCAGTTTGGCCTCGGTGCCTTCAAACCACAACGATATCCACTCACAGTTGCCGTTCTTCTCTTCTGTCCACTGGATGTCGTTTTCTTCCTGGAGGATTGCCTTGGTATTGGTCTCTTCCATGTCCAGAAAGTCGACGTGATCGAGGCCGAGCTTGTCTTCGGAACCCGGGCGACGCTGCATAATTTTGACGATCTCTATGCCCCCGTTCAATGTCGCGTCTTTCAAATGCAGCTTGGCAACCCAGCGCTCGTCCATCCACTTTTCGACGATAATGTCACAGGCGCCACGCCATTCCTCAAGTAAGCGCCTATATTCATCGAAGTCAGCAACTTTCCAGCCGACTGCTGTTGGTTTCAGCCGCTCGAAAAACTCCTTGTTGCGCTCGTCCTGCCGCGCAGCAATCAACGCCCGCCACTTGCCAAAATATTCCTCGAGTTGCCGGTTAACCTCGTCGAACATAGCTATCCCCCTTTACCTAAATTATCGTTTACCGTCCCACTCAGCATAAAACTCTTTCAAAAACTGCTCCATGTAGGCGTGCCGCTGCTCGGCCAATTTCTTTGCGGTGGCAGTAAACATCATGTCTTTGAGTAGTAGTAGTTTTTCGTAGAAATGATTAATGCTTGTCTTGTATGCGGCATGATATTCTTCGCGGCTTTTATATTCTCGCGGCTTGCTATTTGGGTCATGGATTGCATGACCCTTGGCACCGCCGTACGTAAACACCCGTGCGATACCTATTGCACCGATTGCGTCCAACTTGTCGGCATCGCTGATGATCTTGGCTTCTATCGGCAAATTCTCGCCAAACTTCCCTTCCTGACCGATCGTCCTGCTGAACGATGTGTCCTGGATGCCAGTCATTACCTTGCCGATGCGAACCTCGTCAAGACCATAACTGCGCAGCCGCTCTTCGATATCTTTTTCGCTAATCTTTGTAAAGCTGACTGTCTTGGGGTCAACTAATTCGTGCAAGATTGCCGCCAGCTCGACCGCTGTAACATCCTCGACGCGCTCTTTCTCTGCGATGTGCTTGGCAAGCTGCCAAACTCGGTGCGTGTGCCACCAGTCGTGGCCGCTGCCCTCGCGGCTTAGGATGTCTTTGGCAAACCCGGCTGCATCGTTGATAATCGCCTGCTCGTTCATCACTCCTCCAAAAGTTTAAGCAGTTCAGCTTCGTTAATTTGTTTCGTGCCGAACTTTGCAGCTTTAGCCAGCTTGGTGGCGCCGACGTTTTTGCCGACAACCAGGTAGTCGGTGTCTTTGCCGACGCTCGTCTGGAACGTGCCGCCGAGCGCGCGGATTTTCTCGGCGGCGATGTCACGACTCATGTGCTCCAACGTGCCGGTAATGACAAATTTTTTGCCATACAGCGGCCCTTGCACGCGGGATTCGAAGTGCGGGCGGACGCCTAAACGCTCAAACTTGTCCAGCAGTTTCTGGTTGTCGGTGTCAGCAAACCAGGCAACGATGGATTCGGCCACTACTTCGCCGATGCCGCCCACGCTCCTGAGTTCGTCGATGGTTGCCCTGGCCAGCTTTTCCATTGAACCGAAATGTTCCGCCAGATCGATGGCCGTTTGCTGGCCGACGTGGCGGATACCAAGGCCGTAGATAAAGCGCGGCAGTTCCGGATTTTTGGAAGCCTGGATGGCGTTAATCAATTTACTCGCCGACACTTCTGCAAACCGGTCGAGCGTAAGCACCTGCTCTTTGGTGAGCGCGTAAATGTCGGCCATGTCTTTAACCAGCCCAGCATCGACAAGTGCGATGACGTTCTTCTCGCCTAGACCTTCAATATCCATCGCGCCCTTGCTGGCGAAGTGAATGATGGCACGCTTGAGCATAACGTCGCTGGTTGCGCCTTTGACGCGGTACACTGCCTCGCCCTCCGGCCGCTCAAACTCGAGCTCCGGATATTGACGGCGAAGTTCCGCTTCCATGTCAAATTTCTTTGCATCCTTAGGCCGCAGCTCGGTGAGCACGCGCGACACCTGCGGGATGATGTCGCCGGCCTTGAAGATAATGACGGTATCACCGATGCGGATGTCTTTGCGTGCAATCTCATCGGCGTTATGCAGGGAAGCATGCTGCACGGTTGTGCCAGCCACCACCACCGGGTCAAACACCGCGACGGGCGTGGCTGCGCCGGTGCGGCCGATGCTGATGACAATGTCTTTTACGATGGTCGTCGCTTCTTCGGCGGCATACTTGTACGCTACTGCGCCGCGCGGCGCCTTACCAACCACCCCCAAGTCGGCGAACAACTTGCGATTGTTCAGCTTGATAACCAGCCCGTCGGTGTTGTACGGCAGGTCATGGCGCTTCGTTTCCCACTCATCAGCATGCTTCATCAGCGTGTCGATGTCAGTGAATACCTTGGTTGTTTGGCCGTTGGCGGCAAACCCCAGCTCGCGCAAAGCCTCATAGGCCAATGCGTAGGTCGGGACTTCGTCGGGATTATCGCGCAAAAGATCCCAGGCGCGGAACCGGAGCGGCCGGGCCGCTGCCAGTTTTGGATCGAGCTGGCGTATACTGCCGGCGGCCAGGTTGCGCGGGTTGGCAAAGAGCGGCTGCCCTTCGCGCTCGCGCTGCTTGTTTAACTCCTCAAAATCTTGCTTGTAAATGATAACTTCGCCGCGGATTTCGGTGCGGCCCTTCAGGAAAGCGGCAAACTTCTCACTCTCGCGCAGGCGCATCGGCACGCTTTCGATGGTGCGCACGTTCATGGTCACGTCCTCGCCGGTAAAACCGTCGCCGCGCGTCACCGCGCGCTCAAAAACGCCGTCTTGATACCACAGCGCGACTGCCAGGCCGTCCATCTTGATGTCTACGAAATACTCAGGGTGGTGGTCGGGGGCGAGTTTTTGCAGCCGCTTCGCCCAAGCCTCCAACTCATCGCGGTTGAAGACGTCGTTTAGACTCAGCATCCTGGCGGAGTGTTTGACCTGCGAGAATCCCGGCAGCGGCTCGCCGGCTACGCGCTGACTGGGGCTGTCCGGCGTGATCAAATCCGGATATTGCGCCTCAAGCTCATCCAGCTCGTGCTTGAGGCTGTCGGCCGCAGCCTCACTCATGATCGACTCATCGAGCACGTGGTAATGATACCGGTAATCATTAATCAGCTTGCGCAGCTGCTTCAGCCGTTCTGCTGCCTGTTCTTTGGTCATCTTCCTCATAGCATGGCCCTGTAGAGTGCGTACAAGTAACTGTGCGTGATCGGGATAAGGAACATTGTCAGCGCCAAAAACACCCAGGCGGCGGCCGGTGTAACAAACAGGATCAGCGGCACGATGATGACCGCTGCTATTACTATTTGCGCAATCGGCAAGAAGATCGCCTTGCGCATCACAGCCCACCGCCGGTGGGCGACCAGCTTGCGGGCAGCCCGAAGCGCGCGGATCGGTGTCATGCCGGGCAATGTAACAACATACAGTGCAAAGAGAGATGACGTCACCATGTACAGCGAAAGCAGCCCCAACAGAAAAACCAATACGCCCCACATAACCTGTTCCATGAGTGTCGCCGCCAGACCACTGGAAACAGCTGTCGTGTACAGCGTCACCCCGACGATGAACGGGACGAGCTGCAACGCAATAACGGCCAGTACTAGTATAAACGGCACGAGCGGCGCCATGCCGAGATAAAAACCGTCCCGAGCTCGCACCTTGTGACCTGCGTACACCTGTCTGAGCAGCCAAATCATTGCCAGGCTCACCACCAAGGTCAGCATCACCTGATAAATGCCAGCTGCTGTATTCGACACACTGCCGACAGACCCGAGCAGCAAGGCAAAGATAGCCAAGCTGTTAGCAAGCTGACTCCAGTTGCCTGAAAAGATGCTGTCCAGCGCCGCTTTAATCTCGCTCACGCCGCCGACCGCAAACTGTAACCCCTGCACCAACACGACATTCAGTAACGTGTAAATGATGACAACCGTCAAAAATAGCCGCCAGTGTTTCACGAACACGGTCAGCGCCTGCCACAACAGCCGGAATGCACTCGGCAAAGAACCGCCCCTGATGCGCTTCTGCAACCGAAACGAACGATACTGCGGGCTCTTGAGCACTCGCGGCTTGGCCGCTGCACCCTCAGTCACCGAGCGCTTCTTCTCTTTGGGCTTTGTTGGAGTTTTTGCCATGATGCTACTAGTTTACCATGCAGGACGGAACCGCGGCAGAATTGTGCCTGGCGGATCTGGCCTTACGCAGTGCAAGGTGCTCAAGCGTGGTCGGCCATCTTGCGGAGGCGTTTGATGCGGTCCTCGATGGGCGGGTGGGTACTAAACAGCTTGGCCAGACTTTGACCCTTCAAAGGGTTAGCAAAGAACAGGTGTGCGGTCGCGGTGTTTTGGCGCCTCGTAGCTGAGCCGTGGTCGCGGATTTTCTCGAGCGCGCGGGCCAGGCCTTCGGGGTAACGCGTTATCAAAGCGCCAGTGCTGTCAGCTAGGTATTCGCGGCGGCGCGACACAGCCAGCTGTACGAGCGTAGCTACGATCGGCGCCAGAATGGCGGCTACGATACCCAACACGATAAATATCGGGTGCGACGGCCGATTGTCGTCGTTGCTGCCAAACCAGAACATGTGCATGATGATGTCAGCAATAAAACCGATGGCGCTCACCAGGCCAAATACAATCATCATTACGCGAATGTCATAATTTTTGACATGCCCCATTTCGTGTGCCATCACGGCCTCTAGCTCGTCGTCATCCATAACCTCGAGCAGGCCTCGCGTAGCAGCCACCACTGCGTGCTTGGGGTCGCGGCCGGTGGCAAAGGCATTCAGCGCCGGGTCTTCAATCACATAGACTTTCGGCATTGGCATGCCAGTGGTGATAGCCAGATTCTCAACAATGCGGTACAGGCGCGGTTCTTCCTTCTTCGTCACCTCGCGCGCGCCGTTCATGGCCGTCGCGATCTTGGCAGCCAGGAAATACTGGATCAGCGCATACACGCCGCTAATGATGAATGCCAGATACAAGAAGCTCGGATTGCCATACAGATTACTGACAACCCAGCCCAATGCACCAATAATCGCGATAAACAGCGCTATAATGAACCAAGTCTTACGCTTGTTTGCAGCAATCTCACTATACATAGTCTATAAATTATACCAATCCTCTCTAGTCACTAAAAGCATCGCCCTTCCATGACAAACGGCGGTAAAGGACCCACGGATTGCAAAGAAGCGCGATGCCATAAAACCCTTAAAATTCGGCTTTAACAGGCTTGGAGACGGTGGCCATTTCGGACTCTTCGAGCTCGAAGAATTCCTTGTCTTCGCGGAAGCCGAACATGGAAGCAACCATGTTCACCGGGAATTGCTGGCGCCTGGTGTTAAAGTCGCGAACAATACCGTTGTAGAAGCGACGAGCAGCCATAATTTTGTCTTCGGTGTCGGTGAGTTCGTCCTGCAGCTTTTGGAAGTTCTCGGTTGCGCGCAGCTGCGGGTAGTTTTCGGCTACGGCAAAAATGCTCTTAAGCGCCTGTTCAAACTCGTTCTCGGCCTTGGCCGTCTCCTTCACGTCGCCCTTCTTCTGGGCACTGAGCGCGTTGGCGCGGGCTTCGGTAACCTTTTCAAAGACCTCGCGCTCGTGCTTGGCGTACGCCTTGACTGTGCTGATCAGGTTGGGAATCAGGTCATAGCGACGCTTGAGCTGAACGGTAATGTCACTCCACGCCTCCTGTGCCTGCTGGTTAAGACGCACCAGCGAGTTATAAATCGCGGCCAGCACGATCACCAGCAGTACGGCTGCACCGATAACAATAAGCCACATCATTCCAAACATTCTCCTTACGACTTTGTACTTTTAGTATACCGTACTAATTCAGCGCAACGCTAGCATGCAAAATGCTTCCGTTTTTCGATTATAGCAGCTATGGTACATTTAATGTATGCAGCGGTACGCGATTACGGTGACTGGCAAAGTTCAGGGTGTCTTTTATCGCGACTGCGCCCGGCGCGAGGCGCTTCGGCTCGGGCTTACCGGCTTTGCGCGCAATGATCCCGATGGAACGGTATACCTTGAGGTCGAAGGCGAAGAGGATGCGCTGCGCCAATTCCTGTGGTGGTGTTCCAAGGGCTCACCGCAAGCAAAGGTCACCAATGTTCAACATCAAGTGCTCGTTCCTGTTGGACACCAAGGCTTCGAGGTCCGTTAGCGTTGCAAGAAAGCTAATTTTACGTTAAAATTACAGGGTCACTTTTTGATGAGGGCGCTTAGCTCAGTTGGCTAGAGCATCTCGTTTACACCGAGGGGGTCGGGGGTTCGAGTCCCTCAGCGCCCACCAAAAATAAAAGGCCAAGTTGGTACTTGGCCTTTTATTTTTGGCCGATTGCCGCGTCTCGAACCCCGCGAAGCGTCATGGGTTCGATATTTTCGTGGTCAGCGAAAATATATGCAGAACCCGACTCGCCACTCCTTAAAAATCCAAAGGCGAGCCGGCGTGAAGCTATAATCCCTCAGCGCCCACCAAAATAAGAGACCGAGTTCAACTCGGTCTCTTATTTTGGCCCTTTTCAAGAAAAACAAAAACCTTCATTGCTCGGAGATTGCAATGAAGGATGGCCTGCCATTCGAAGCTTTAGCGAAGAATGGTGGGTTTGGAGGGGCTCGAACCCCCGACCTCGGCGATGTGAACGCCGCGCTCTAGCCAGCTGAGCTACAAACCCAACACTTGTTGTTTTATATATTATACCGCAAATAGTTTAAATAGGCCACATTAGCAGCAATCGAGGCAAAGTATGCTATGATCCCGCCATGCGATATAAACGAAAACGTTTTTATACTTGGAATAATGACTTGGCTTACTTGGTAGGCCTCCTGACCTCGGATGGTTGCTTGATAGGAGACGGTCGGCATATTGCCCTAACCTCTAAAGATATAGACATTATTCAGATGACACAAACAATATTGCACAAAGAGCATTTGAAAATTGGCACTAAGATAGGCCAGTTCAAAACAAGCACCTACCAGTTTCAGTTCGCCGACGCAGCCCTGTATGATTTTCTTATTCTAGCCGGGATAACGCCAGCTAAAAGCAAGACAATCCAATCTGTTGACTTGCCGGACGAATATTACTTCGCTTTCTTAAGGGGTCACTTTGATGGCGACGGAACAATTTACGGCTACATAGACCCTCGCTGGAACAAAAGCTACATGTACTACACTAGCTTTGCCAGTGCCAGTCCCAACTTTTTGGTCTGGCTAGATGGCCAAAATGCACGCCTTATCGGCACATCGCCAGGCAAAATACAAAGCAAAACGAGGGTCCACACGCTTACATACGCTAAAAAGAACTCACGACTGATTTTTCATGCTATGTACCATAATCGACCCGCCTACAAACTAACAAGAAAATACGATAAATTTATGGACTTCATTACTTCAGATTCTTGTGGTAAAATAACGCCAGTAAGGGCGAGTGGTGGAATGGTAGACACGCATGCTTGAGGTGCATGTGCCGCAAGGCGTGGAGGTTCAAGTCCTCTCTCGCCCACCAATCCAAAGAGGTCGGCGAAAGTCGGCCTTTTTGGATTGGTCTGATCGAAATGGGTTGAACCTCCAGTTGAGAGTGAGCGAAGCGAACGGGGAGGTTAGCCCCGCGCAGATAGCCGGAGCGCTGTCCTCTCTCGCCCACCAACAATTACCCTAAGCGAACGTTCGGGGTATTTTTTAGCTATTCAGGTGCAACAATGGTTAGGTGAAACTTGGCGATTTTTTGGTAAACAGTGCGTATCATAAGTTTTTGTGAGTTCGCTTGTATAGTCCACCAACATATCGTTCGCGATACTTGTTGATCGGTATCATACTAACGGCGATTTTTCGAGAAAACAGACGATAGTGGTTTGCTTGCATCCGCAGCAATGGTAATTACGTTCTGTCTGGTGTTGGCTTGGGGTATACAGACGCTTATTAACCGCCGAGCCCTAAAACAGCCGCCTAAGTCCTTAACGCCGGAAGAACTTCGACGCCACAAGAGAAACAGGATTTTTGTTGCGCCAGGCTTGACTACTATGGTCGCGATCGCTGTGCTGTCTGTCGTGCGTGAGGGGTAAGAGTAAAAGCGCGGGCACTTTTTCATGCCTTGCACCAGGCGTATAATACGTATCGCAAGGCCCGAATCATGTCGGGAACTCTCGAATAAAGTGGGCAAAAGGAGGGTACATGACTGGCTTGAGCCATGCCGCAACTGGAGTCGCGATTGCTGTAGCAGTGCCGCACGCTGTTTTTGCTTTGCCGCTCGCGTTCGTCTCGCATTTTGTGCTTGATAAGCTGCCGCACTGGGGCAGTAATCACTTGGACGGTCGACACAAGATCTTCCGGCGCATTATTTTGCTAGACACGATTGCTGGAGTGGGTTTTGTGCTGTTTATGATGCTGGCCATGCCACAGCACGCGCTGCTTATTGCTCTGGCGGCCATGGCCGCTACGGCGCCGGATCTCATGTGGCTACCAAATTTTATCCGTGAGGTAAAAGGGCTGGCTAGTAAACCGCATAATGCCATCATGCGCTGGCATAGCAAGCTGCAATTCGAGCGTGGGTGGGGTATTGCGACAGAGGGTTTTTGGCTTTTGGCCGTCCTCATCGCGCTCTGGAAACTCTAGTCAAACAGATAAAAATCTGATAGAGTTGGTAACTATGCAAGTTACCAAGAAATTTCTATCAGACACAAAAGTTTCATTAACGCTCGTTGCTGATGCCGATCTGCTGGCTTCTGAAAAGGAGAAGGTGCTGCGGGAGTTTGCGCAGTCTGTGAAAATTGCCGGTTTTCGCCAGGGTAAGGCGCCGCTGTCGCTGGTCGAGAAGGCTGTTGACCCGAATCGTTTACAAACGGAATTTCTGGAGCACGCACTGAACCGCCTGTACGTTGCCGCCGTTGACCACGAAGGTTTGCGGCCGGTTTCGCAACCGCAGATCAAGATCACCAAGTTTGTGCCGTTCGATACGCTTGAGGTCGAGGCCGAGGTTGAGGTAGTCGGCGAAGTCAAGTTGCCAGACTACAAAAACATTAAGGTGGCTCGCGAGAAGGTGAGCGTGACCGCCAAGGAGGTGGATGAGGTTATCGCCAACCTCCGTATCCGCGAGGCCGAAAAGAAAGACGTTGACCGCGCGGCGAAGGCGAAAGACCAGGTTTGGATCGACTTTAAGGGTGTTGACGCCAAAACCAAGGAAGCGATCCAAGGGGCTGATGGTCAGGACTATCCGCTCGTGCTCGGCTCGAACACTTTCATCCCTGGTTTCGAGGACAACTTGATTGGCATGAAGGCTGGCGACGAGAAGACGTTTGTGTTGACCTTTCCCAAAGACTACGGCCTCAAGGCGCTGCAGAATCGCAAGGTTGAGTTCACCGTTAAGGTGAAGCAGGTTCAGGAAGTCATCGAGCCGAAAGTTGACGACGAATTCGCCGCCAAGGTCGGCCCGTTCAATACTGTTGCCGAACTGAAGGAAGATATCAAGAAAGAGCTGACGGCGCGCAAAGAAAACGAGGCCGAGCTGAAGTTCGGCGATGAACTGCTGACCAAGATAGCCGAGAAAACGAAAGTTGCCATACCGGAGGTGCTGATCGAGGAGCAGCTCGACCTGCTGGAGAAAGAGCAACGCGAGCGCTTGGTATACCGCGGCATGACTTGGCAGGAATGGCTAGAAAGTGAGGGGCTTACCCCCGAAAGCTACCGTGAGAAGCAGCGCCCGCAGGCCGAGCTGCGCGTAAAAGCCGGTCTGGTTTTGAGCGAGGTCGCTGAAAAGGAAAATCTGGAAGTCACGCCCGAGGAACTCGAGGTGCAAATCCAAATCCTAAAAGCCCGCTATCCGGACGCCCAGATGCAGGCGGAACTCGACAAGCCATCCGGCCGTCGTACGATCGCCAGCCGCATCCTTACCGACAAAACCATGGCCAAGCTCAAAGAGTACGCCACTAGTAAATAAGTAATCGAGCAGGTATTGATACTGCCTTAAGAGGCTACTTGCTCGCAATCGCTTTTCTTATCTCGTCTTCCTGCAGCGGTTTTGTGTTCGAGAAGAGCCCGGTAAGGAACCCGAGTTTTTCGGTTCGTGCGTTGATTTTGTCGATGTGATATTCATGCATCGCGTCTTTAAATTTGTATATCACCGAGCTATGCATAGAGTCGCGTACCATGCGTGCATATTCGTGGTATTTTTCCAAGAAGGTGATTAGCCTCTTTGAAGCGTCTTTATTTCTTCGAATTACAGACCACAGTGCATTATAACAGCGGACGTCCGACAGCATTCTCATAATCTGGTCGCGGCTGTCATTGCCTGTGAAAGTCGCATCCAGGTGCCGATGTAGTTCATCGAGTTTTTCTAGTTCAAACACATACGCCATTCTGCCGATCTCCAGATCCAAGGACAATCTACCCTCATGTTTAAGGGAGGGTAGCACCACAAGCTCGTCGGCTATCTTTTTCGTCGCCTCGGCTCGACCCTGTTTTATTAAATGGTCAATGATACTTCGTTTTGCTGCCAGGAATGAAACCGGCGGTCGTCCGAGATCTGGCAGTGTAAGGTCTGTTCCTCCGGCCTTGAAAGCCATGATGCCTCCCGAAAAGTAGTGCGCGCTATCGGAATCATAGAATTTTAGTGCGGCCGGGAAGAGCGGATGGGCCGTGGCTTTAATGTTTTCTATCGTAACCGTATTCAAATCAGGGTCGCGCCCCATTTCGCACATTACCTGGATAGCAACTGGGGCAGGATGTTCGAGGCCGATGTTAACACTACCATAGCGCCATACGGTTATTATTTGCTCTGTTGATTGCTGGTCTTCTGCTATATGCTCGTCGGTATTTATGCCCATAACGTTGAGTAATGCCTGAGTACCGCGGTAGTGTGCAAGCCTGGCATCGTGTTCGGTCTCTGCGCACGCCTGGAGGGTTGGAATCATAGAGTCCGGTACGCTGGGCGTGAGATCTATATCTCCATAAGAGGCCAGCTTGAGCTTTAAATGTCCTATGGCCAAAGCTGCCCGTATTCCATCAACATCAACTACTGCCGATATATTAAGCTCGGCGGCCGTGCCGCTAAATTCAGATCGAGGAGGACGAGTTTCAGACATATATTTTAATTATATAAGATTATAGACATACACGCAATTTAGTTTTGATGAAAAAAATTTTAGCACTCTTGCATTTCGAGTGCTAACCCGGTATGCTTGAAAATATGACAACGCCACAAAACAGCATTCTTGTACCAACAGTTATCGAAACCGACGGGCGCGTTGAGCGCGCGTACGACATTTATAGCCGTCTGCTTAAGGACCGCATTATCTTTCTGGGGACCGAAGTAAACGCGCATACCGCCAACCTGATCGTTGCGCAACTTTTGTTCCTGCAGGCTGAGGATCCGAAGAAAGACATCTTCTTCTACATTAACAGCCCGGGCGGCAGCGTATACGACGCCATGGCGATTTACGACACCATGCAGTACGTCACGAACGACGTGGTGACGGTAGGTATCGGTATGCAGGCGTCGGCCGCAGCTTTCCTGCTCTCGAGCGGTACTAAGGGCAAGCGGTACCTGTTGCCGGAGTCGACCGTGATGATCCACCAGCCGTCCAGTGGCACACGCGGTAAGGTGACCGACATGGAGATCGACCTGAAGGAATCCTTGCGCGTCAAGCAGCGCCTGAATGAAATCATGGCTGCCAACACCGGCCAGGACATTGAAAAGGTCAAGCTCGACATGGAGCGCGACTACTGGATGACGGCCAAAGAGGCGGTCGAGTACGGCATCGCAGACAAAATTATCACGAACCCGCCAAAAACTAAGTAAATCTTAAATTCTGATTAATTGTTCCGATAAAAATACGGAACATGCTTGTGGTTACGGCCATGCACGCGTATAAATGAAATTATGCGTGCTGTGGTTCATGAAACTGATTTTGTAGTTCCTGCCTACGAGGTGGCGAACGGTTTTGTTGCCATACTTGGCGTATACGACACTGGCGGCGTGGTGGACGTTGATCAAATCCACCAAGTCGCGAACTTTAGTGACGAAATTCTACGGATCCGCGAGGAAGAAGGCATCAAGCCGCGCAGAACTCGCGAAGAGATGGTGGCGGACGTCATCTAGATCGGAAGAG
>CALKHY010000156.1 GCA_937988795.1 uncultured Candidatus Saccharibacteria bacterium | reverse complement strand
GGCGTCACCTGCGCAATGTAGCTGAAAATTCTGGATGCCATCGGCTTGTCCTGGTGCAGCTCAGGCAACACCTTTAACTGGTTCTGCACCGTCAGCATCTTGGTCAAGTCCGGCGTACTCTTCAGCTCATTGCTGGCGGCGGCAATATCCCTGCTTAGGTCAGCGATGCTCTTTTTCTGGATGACGGACGCCGTCGTAAAGAGCACTGCAAGAATGACCAGGCTGGCGGCGATGGCAATGCCCGAAGCAAGCAGCACCAGGTGCTTCTGCCGGCGGGCCCGGATGTACTGGATCTTGATGTCGGGCAAAAGATTAAACTGAACCATCATCACTCCACCCTCTCCGCTAGTCCTGCAGCAACGCCGAACTGGTTAGATACGGCCAGCAGTTCATTCTGCCGCTCAGGCGCGAAAGACACATTGCGCCAGGCATTGCCTATCTCAACCTCTATACCAAACCTGTTCGCGATATACAGCGGGAACTCCGGTAACGCCGATGCGCCGCCAGTCACCACAATCCGGCCTAAGGGGTTCTCAACATACCGACTCTGGAAGAACTTGATTGACTTGTCGATTTCCCCCATGAGCGTGTCGATAGTGCCGATGATAGCGTCATGAATGCGACCTTCCAGCTTTTCCTTGCTCAGGCCGAATTTGAAGACGAATTGCTTGGCCTGCTGGTCGTCTATATTCAGGTTTTGTGCGGCAGTCCGGACGATTGACTCAATACCGGTTGGGATTGAACGGGTCAGGCGCGGCGCGCCACTGAACGTCACCACCAAGTCGGTATTACGGCTGCCCATATCAAGCACCATCTGGGCCTGCGGCGATTCGCTGGCAATAAGTGCGCGGGTCAACGCCAGGTTATCCGGTTCAAAGGCAATCACCTCGAGTCCGATGGACTCGAGCATATCCAGCCGCTGCTCCACAAAGTTGTTTTCGACGCTCGAGAGTAGCACCTCCACCTTGGTCTTGTCCTTCGGTGAGTCGCCAATGATTGCCCAGTCCATCTTAGACTTATCGAGTGGCGTCGGAATAAGTGAATCAGCCTGATACCGGATTGCCTTCTCTAGCTCGTGCGGCGGCAGGCGGTCAAAGTCGACAACCGCCGTAAATACCCTACTCGATGGCAGACCAACGGCAACATTGCGTGTTCCCATGTCCGCCTTTTCAACTAACTCCTTAATAATCTGTGCCAGACGCTGCTGGTCGGTCTTGGAGTCGCTGAGCGCCAGTTTGCTGTCTATCGGTACATAGGCGTACCGAACCAACGTCTTCACTGGCCCGTTGCCGCGAAGCTGTACTGCACGAACTGCGGTCGTGCCGATGTCCAGTCCAAAAAATGACGATACGCCTGTTAGTAAACCCATTTTCCCTGATTATACATAAGCTTTATGGCCGAGCGCAAGAAAGGTTCCCGCTCACTTGGTACTAGAGAATAGGCGGCAAGCTCGTAATTGAGTCGTATCGGCTGCTGCTGGAGCTGCTACCGTCGAGCGGCTGCGAAATCCAGAATGCCGGATTCAGATTGAATACTTCAGCGATGTTAGCAGTACCCGGATTGTCGCCGGCGTCGGCTTGCTTGAGCGTTCCGTTGGTCCGCATCAGCCAAACCTGGTCGGCAATAAACGCACCGTTCACCGTAAGCTTGGTATTGCACTGTGACGCCAGCTGGCCGCTCAAGGAGAGCGGAACATACGGCGACGCGGATGTCTGGCAAGTGTAGATTCGGCCGCCGACCGAGTCGCCAGCATCTGGTTGCGCCACGTACAATCCGTCAAGCTGCGTAACATCGTTTTCAATAAAGATGCTGCCCTTCACGATCAGGCGGAAATTCGGGATACTACTCACAGTCCAGCTGCCACTGCCACCATACGTTATGTTGCCCGAGATAAACACGTTACCGTCAACGTACACTGTTGCCTTGCTATTCGGTGCAATGCTGGCGCCGTCTATGCGCAGATTGCCGTTACTCTTGTAGTACGTGCCGTTCAAAGCGCCAGACAGGGTGGACGTGCTGTTCAGATTCGTATACGTTGATGGCCCTGACCCAAAGTAATCCGGAATGCACTGGACGCTGCCAAAGTATCCACCATATCGCCCGTTGGACGGGTTGTTATATGTACTGTTGCTGTTGGCAAAGCTGTGGCCGGACGGCCGCGATCCGCCGGGAGCGCTCGATGTAGCAACCTCAAAAATCTGGTGCATGGCCTGGGCAGCATACTGCACCCCTGCGCCGGCATAGTTGGCTGACGATCCCTTGTTCCAGCCGATAATAGCCGCCCTGCTGTTCAAAGTGCACGACCCGGACGAATTCTTAAAGCCGCCGCCAGCCATGATGTCGCCGGAGAATACGCGGAAGTATGGCTTGGCTGCTACATGCACGCAACGCTGTTCTGTATCCGAACCCCCGTTCTGCGATACCGGACTAATGGTAAACGACCGGCAGATTGAGACGTTAGCCTGGTTTGCCACAACCTCCTCCGTCGCCGTCAGGTTGCTGGAGTTACCGGCGAACGTCTTGCTTGGAGGACACGTAGCACCCGAGGGCGTAAACGTGGTTGTCGGCGCCGCCGTACTATAACCCGTGTGGTTTGCCCGCCGGTACGTACAAGTTACCGACTGGCTAACTGTCGGACCCGAATTATTGACATAATATCTAAACGTCACAACATCGCCGGGTTCGATAAAGGCGCCTGAAGATGTCGTCTGTCCGTTAACCCTAAGTTCGATATCTGCTGCGAGATTAAAGTTATATTGTATGGTGGCACAAGCCGGCGAGCTAGACTGACTGCCGCCATTATGCGTGTCCGGGGTCCATGTTATGCGCCGGCATATCTGGGTTCCCGGTTGGTTGGGCACCGTGACAGTTTCTGTGCCGCCAGTGCCCAAAGCGCCTTCAGACTTTGTTTGTCCATTCGAGAACGTGCCAGCGTTACCGTTGCGGATGTTGGACCAGGAGCCCGACGACGAAGCGCCTTGTGTTGTCCAGCTGATGCTCGTGGGGCTGGTGGATGCCGGACCGCCATTCGTTAAGGAGTGGGTAAAGGTGATGCTTTGACCCGGTTGCACATTGATATTTGTCGAGCCATTCACTCGGGTAGTGCCGGACATATTAAACTCAGGGTTGTCTGGCAGCGGAAGCATGCTGCCTATAGGGTTTGCGCACAAACGCGCGATAATATACGGCTGACTACCGCCATAAAAGACAAGTGCGCTATATGTAGTCATAACAACGCCGTTGTTATTAACCGGACACCCCCAGTACCAAGCGACGTCTTGCCGGGTGGATTGGTAAAACGTGTTGCGCGGTGGTGAGCTTGGACTGCAGGACAGGGAAACGCTTTGTATCCGCCCCTGCGAGCCGGCGTAGTTGACGCGAGCTTCAAACTCGCTGATCTGCGAAGCGGTCGGATTAATATTCATGGCCCCGATCATGGTCGATATAATGAACGCTGCGCCGACTTTCTCCTGAGTGCTCCCGTTGGTCAACTTACACTTCACGAAGTTAATGAACTCGCTGGCAGTATCAATAGACGTTGGTAGTGCATTGCCGTTACCCTGACAGCCAGACGCACCGCCGCTCGAAGGCCAGACATTCCACCACCCGCCGCCTTCTGAGTTGTGCTTAAAGAAGCCGTGGTTAACGCTATCCCAGTCGCCCATAGATGAATGTGCGCTTGCCTTCGGTGCGTACGCCACCGGAACAGCCATGGTCAGCGCCAGCGCAAGTAGCAATAATTGCCTGCACAATTTCCTACTCTTGCTCATAGATCGGCTCCAGACCCTCCATCATTCTTGCCCAGTTTTCAAAATCAATCCTTCGCTGATCTCTCATGGGGTCATCCTCTGGTATCAGCGGTATGGCTTTTCTGAAATACTCGGCCGCCAGTTCTTTGTTGCCCATAAGCTGCGCCACGTTGGCAATGGCATACACCACGCCTACATCTACCCGTATGGCCTCGGCCTTGCGGTAGCTCTCCATGGCTGCTTCGTAGTTTTGCTGACTTTCGTACACTACCCCTTGCTGCATATATAGGTTGTATTTGTCTTTGTCCGAGAGGTTGGACCGCTCCAAAGCCTTGCCTATCGTCTCGTGCGCTTTGTCGAACTCGCCAGTAATCACCTGGTTCTGCACCTCTTCGGCCGTTTGGGTCATAGGATCCTTCTCGGCCGAGCGATCGCGCTCTTGTTGCTGCCACCACCACGCACCAGCTGCGATGGCACCTGCCAACACCAGCACACCAACAACAATCAACGCAATCTTCAGCGCACGTTTGTTGCCACCTCTGCCGGTAGAAATGGTAGGTTCTGCCATAACCGTTATGCCTCTATTTAACTATACAAAACAAACCTAGCCCCCACAACCCGCGATAATTTGCCGCCCGGCCGCGGTTTGGTATACTACGGGCATCCATGGCGCAAAAAGAGACGTTGGTCGTACTGGATTTCGGCTCTCAATACACCCAGTTCTTCGCGCGCCTGTCCCGCGAACTCGGCGTCTACAGCGTCATCCTGCCCTATGACGCGCCAACCGAAAAAATCAAAGCGCATGAGCCGCTCGGCATTGTGCTGTCCGGTGGCCCGAATTCGGTATTCGACAAGGACGCGCCACAACTTAATCAGGACGTACTTGCATTTGGTGTACCCATTCTCGGCGTCTGCTACGGCCAGCAGCTCCTGGCTCAATATTTTGGTGGCAAGGTCGAGCCAGCCAGAATCCGTGAGTACGGCCGGGCAACCATTAAGCTCATAAAACCAAGTAAACTCATCCCCAAGAAGGCCGATGGCAGCGTGGCCTGGATGAGCCATGGCACGCATGTGTCCAAAGTTCCGGACAAGTTTACGGTTACTGCCATGAGCGGAGAGACGATCGCCGCGTTTGAGAATGCGGCCGAAAAAATCTTTGGCGTACAGTTCCACCTGGAAGTAGCACATACCGAATACGGCCAGCAAATGCTGGAGAACTTCTTTGTCATTTGCGGCTTTAAGCGCGATTGGCAACCTGCCTCGCTCATAGACACCGAGGTTAAGGCTATCCGCGAGCTGGTGGGTGACGCTAATGTCATTTGTGCCCTCTCCGGCGGCGTTGATTCGTCCGTAGCCGCCACCATTGTCGACCGCGCGGTGGGCAAACAGCAAACCTGTATTTTTGTCGACACCGGCCTGTTCCGCAAAAACGAATACGAAGAAGTGCTGGATATGTACAAGCACCTTGGTCTCAACATCAAGCCCGTGCGCGCGGCCGAGCGCTTTTACTCCAAACTTAAAGGCGTGACCGACCCAGAGAAAAAGCGCAAAATTATCGGCGCCGAATTCATCGCCATCTTCGAAGAAGAAGCGAGGAAAGTCAGAAACGCCAAGTTCCTGGTGCAGGGCACACTCTATCCCGACCACGTCGAAAGCGTCTCGACCAAAGGTGGCCCCTCGGCCACCATCAAATCCCACCACAACGTCGGTGGCCTGCCAGAAAAAATGGGATTTAAGCTCATCGAACCGCTCCGTGAGTTATTCAAAGACGAAGTCCGAGCCATCGGTAAGAGCTCGGCTTGCCAGAGAAGATTTACAACCGCCAACCCTTCCCTGGCCCAGGCCTGGCTGTCCGCGTGGTTGGCGAAATCAGCAAAGAGAAAATTCACATCCTGCAAGAGGCCGACGCCATTGTGCGCGAAGAGATCGAGAAATACCCCGAAATCCGTAAGGACCTGTTCCAATACTTTGCCGTGCTCCTGCCCGTCAAATCCGTGGGCGTTATGGGCGACGGCCGCACATACGAATACGCCTGCGTGGTCAAGGCGTTCCACTCGCGCGACGTCATGACCGCCGACTGGGCACGCCTGCCATACGATCTGCTCGCGACTATCTCAAGCCGCATCGTCAGCGAAGTCCGCGGCATCAACCGCGTCGCCTACGAAATCACCACCAAACCTCCAGCCACCATCGAGTGGGAATAAGATTAATTAGGATTGGGTGTTAAACTCCTAGGGGCAGGTCTGTCATTAGGAGTGCGTCTTAGCCCTATACCGCGCTTGCTCAACCCCAATAGCGATTCACTAAAGGTATCGTTAAATGAAGGTGCATTACGGTGCCGTCCGACCTTGCTCCTTGTGACCGCCATGCTGGTGTACGCACCCCCATCACAAATCATGAACATCTGACATAACTCAGTGAATGCTTGAACCTGCTCTTCGGCCACTTCTCTGGAACCGTTATACTCCTGTAGGGTTCGCACAGCAAAATTGCGCATCGCCATAACCGCCGACTCCGCACTATACGTACGCGCAACCTGTAGAGCAAGAGCCTCGCCTTCGCCAACAATAGCCAGTATCAGCTTCTTCAGTCTATCATTGACGCCCAATTTGGTCAGGAATTTGTCAGCCTCCTGGGCGTTGTACTGATCCTGCAAATGCTTTCTGCCCTTAGCTGCAGCCTCTGGTTTACCAAGATCGTGAGCCAAAATAGCGAGACGCATCAATGGGATAATCCCCACAGGAACCCGATCGGCAAAATTCTCATCAAAGTTGCGCAGCACTGTTTCAACGTGCTGCTCCAAGCTAAACCCTTCCCAGTTACCAGCATCAGCTTCAAAGATTTCCTTATAGCCATCGATCTTTTTTGCAGCCGCCACCAGTGTTTCTGGTTTGGCGTGCGGGTCTTCAAGCAGTCCTAAGAGCGGCCTAATCTTCTCGCCACTCTTGAAGGCCTTAGGGATATGTGCCGATTCGCTTGCAAGAGAGCCAAGCTTTGCCCAAATTGATGCACGTTTTGCCTCCAGCTGACCAGAAGTGTACGTCTTCTCGAGATCAAAAAATGATATGCTCTCGATTTCGCGGCTGACTGTTGCTGAGAATACGCGGTCCTTTACGCCGACAATATGGGCTGCGCGCATATAGCGCTGAACATATTCCATGTTGACCGGCAATTCCAGCTTTTCGTCACCTATGGTCACCTTGGCCGTACCGTAATCGCCCGCAGTATGCAGGAAAAGACTCGCTAAATAGGCTGGATTGTATGCTGCTATAGACAGTGCATTATGTGCGCTTGCCAGCTGTAGTACTGTCCCTTCATTCACGCCGGCGGCCACTGCCACCTTTGCAATCTCGCTCCTTGTGAGAGTTGGCCGGGGCTGCCTCTTTACTTCCTCGTCAACTCTCTGAGTGTCATGACGCACAAAAAAATCAACTGGCGACCCTTCGGTAAGCGGGATGAGCAAGGCCTTGAGTGCCTTGATGTAGCGCTCCTTATCTAGCTCGTCCAGGTTTGTGACGTCAAAGTCAAGGTTAATGACGGTAGCGTCTGGGTCTTCAACAACAATCTGGTGCACTTCAGGCTGCAACGTGTCCGCATCGTGGCGCCGCGATGCCTCTAAAAGACGTCTGTTGGCAAAGTTTTCTGCATCCGCACGAGAGCCCGTATAGAGCGTGGGGCGGTCGTTGACATTAAAGTTCCCGGTATTATTGCCGCCATTTGAGAATGTTGGATCTACACCCCACGCAGTGTGAGCATCTTTGCGTCCAACGCGTCCGTGGTATGTTTCTAATTCGCTAACTGGAATTAGCAGCCCGAGCTCTGTAAGTGTACGGATTGCCTTGAATTTCTCGGCATCCGCTAAGCTTCGAGAGTGTTCGTAACGTGTTTGTAATTCGTGGACCATATTTATCAGCTTAAAAGCATAAGAAGTAAGGTATGATTATATTAACATAATCTTTTAAAATAATCAATCTAATTCTATTGAAAATTTGATACGTTTTGTAAAAGATCAAAAACAGCTCGTATTATAAAACGTATAGCTATGCCCGGCACAAAAATAAACAATAAACCCATGGCCAAACCCGATCGCAAAGAACCGACTGCGCTCGTCCTTCCTGCCCAGCCGGTTCATAATGGCCTTAAACAATTCGCGGCCAATTGGTCACGTATCAGACGTTTTGCAGCACCGAAACATCTGACGCTCACCGCCGCCGGCGCGTGCGTGCTGCTGGTTACTACACTCACCGTGCTATTCCTCATGCCGCGTACAATTACCTTCTCGTTTGCCGGCAAGAACTGCTTCGCCAACCCCATCGTGCTGCCTCATCTCGTTGGCAAGAAGCAAGGCCGCTCTTTCAATGCAGAACCAGAGAAAACCATTGCAATCGGCAGCTATTCCCTGTACTCACACACCACCTGCATTACGCCAACCCAGGCGCCAGAAGATAACCTGTCCGAAACCATCTCGTTTAGCCCCCTAAACATAAGCTTTATCAAAAAGGATATCCGCGTTAACGTCGGCAGTCTGCCCAAAGTCAACTACAAAAACGTACTTGCCAAGCCAATTGCGCCCAATGCCCCGCTTGCCCTACCGCTGTCCAGCGCCGACAAGGTGTTTGAATACCGCTTGCACGTTGGCGGCCAGGCCACCAACTGCACCGAAGAATCTGCCAGGCTGGTCTGTGACATTGCCAAGCTTAACCTAGAACAATCTGCAACATACACCATATCCCTGCAAAGGTTTTTAACGGCGAACTGCACGAAACCGTCTTTTCAGAAAATGCAACGACCGTCGGTGCAGTCAACCTGGCTGAATCTTCAATCAAAAACGAGCAAACAGTCTACGACGCACCAAAGCAAATGACGCTCACTTTCAACAAAGAGGTTAGGTCGTTAAACGGCGTCGAACTTGTCCAAATAGCTGGCGACGAACGCCGCAATATTCCAGTCACCAAGAACGCCCAAGATGTTACGCTAACTATTATGTTCGGCGAAACGCTGGCCCGCCAAGCTACGTTCGAGCTCATCATCCAAAACGTCACCGCGCCGGATGGCGGCCACCTACCAGAGCCGCTCAAGCTCACCTTCAAAACCTCGGGCGGTCCGCAAGTGAAAGGCATTAATATTGATAGATACAAAGTTTCCCTGTCAACGAACATCACGCTCACATTCGACACGGCTGTATCGGGAAGCCAAAAACTGTCCGATTTCATTAAAGTAGAAGCAAACGGCAAGACCATTGATACCAAACTCAACCGCGAGGACAACCGGGTCGTTATAAATCCAGACGCCAATCTGCCGCGGTGCGCTGCTTTGCGCATTCGTGTCCTGGATGGGCTGGAGAACGAACACGGTATTTCCGGCGGTTCGGCATGGTCGTACAACTCGCGCACCATCTGCCAGGAAACCTTCTCTATCGGCACCTCGGTGCAAGGCCGATCCATTACGGGCTACCGCTTCGGCAGCGGCAACAGCGCCATCGTCTTCGTCGGTACCACGCACGGCGATGAAAAGAGCAGCACGCACACCCTCAATAGCCTCATCGACTACCTAGAGCGCAACCCCGACGTCATTCCCGGCCATAGGACGGTCGTCATCATCCCCAACCTCAACCCGGACGGCTACCAGGCAAACAGGCGTACCAACGCCAACGGTATCGACCTCAACCGTAACTTCCCAACCAACAACTGGAAGAAAGACGTTACCATGCCGGGCGGCTGGTTTAATGCAGGCGGCGGCGGAAGCGCTCCTTTGAGCGAACCAGAGTCCAAGGCCTTGGCGGATTACCTCATTAAAGTCAAACCGCGCCTCGTCCTCACCTACCACGCCGCCGCAGGCGTCGTCATGCCTAATGATTCGGGCGATAGCGACGAACTCGCTCAGATATACGACCAAAAATCCAATCTCAACTACGAGCCAAACAACCAAACCGGCCAGATCTTCCAGTACGACACCACCGGCGCGCTTGAAGACTGGCTGCACGACAAGCACGACATCCCTGCGCTGCTCGTCGAACTCTGGACCCTCGCTGGCAACGAATTCAATAAAAACAAAGACGCCATGCTGCACATGATCACCTTGCCGTAGGCTACTGAATGCTCCCGCCCACACAAACCTGCTAAGATAAACTCATGCAAAAGCTGATCAATACTTTTTTGGAACTTGTCGCTATCGACGAGGTCCACCCCAACGAAAACAAGGTTCTTGAGTACATCAAAAACCGGCTGACCGCTGCGGGCGTGCCGTTTACGCAGGATAAGATCGGCAACATTGTTGGCCGCATTAAGGGCGCAAACGATGAAGCCCTTGCCATGTGCGGGCACGTTGACATTGCTGCGCCGCTGAACGGCCGTGAAATTATCGTGACCGAAGAAGTTATCAAAACGGACGGCAAAAGCCTACTGGGCGGTGACGACAAAACCGCCGTGGCAGTTATGCTGGAGCTGGCAGACTACATCCACACCGAAAACATTACCCCGCCGCGCACACTTGAGCTCGTCTTTACTGTTGGCGAAGAGGCGGGTCTAATCGGCGCCATCAACTTTGACATGACCATGCTCACTGCCAGGCAAATACTCGTCTTCGACTGGCTTGGCACGCCAGCCGAGATCATCCGGCGCAGCCCAGCCATGTACAAAATAGACGTCGAATACATCGGCAAAGACGCCCACCCGGCTGAGTGGCAAAAAGGCAAGAACGCCGGTGCTGCCCTCATGAAAGCGGCCAGCCAGCTGCAGCAAGGCGAGTATATGCCAGGTGTCACCTTCAACATCGGCCGCATGGAGTTCGGCGACGCACGCAACAAGGTGCCGGGCTTCGCCTTACTCAAAGCCGAAACCCGCAGTTACGACAAAGACAAGATCGACCAGGCCGCCCAAGAGATCGTGCAGCATTTCGAGCGCATCGCCGCGGACGCCGGCATCACAGCCAAAGTTAGCCTGGACAACAAAGCCATCGGCTACACCCTAGACGAATCGAGCAAATTACTCGCTGAGGTCAAAGAGCGCCTTACCACACAAGGCCTCACCCCCAAAATCG
>CALKHY010000155.1 GCA_937988795.1 uncultured Candidatus Saccharibacteria bacterium | reverse complement strand
CGACGTATGCCGTGGCGCGTAACGCACTCTTGCTGAAATGGGATAGGCGCTCACTGCACAAACTGATTTCAATAAACCAACCTTACGGGTTGCTTGTATCTCGCTGCCATATCCTCGATAGGAGGGTCGCCATAGCGAGCCCGCATCATCATAAAACGCTCGGCCTTAGCCTTGCCAAACTTGTTCGTGAGATACGCGCAATACCATTCTCCGGTCTGAAAACGCGAGGGAAATTTTGAGTGGAATTTGTCTGCGTACATAACGATTTTTTCCTCTTCGGTCTCTGCCAAATAGTCGCCTATCGGGAGCGGCAGCCGCCCGTCCCTCACTTCCTCGGCGCTAATGCCAACTCCTGTATGATATGCAGCAAACCTACAGAGCGACTCGGCAAATCCCTCATCCTTCAAGATCTCGTAACCTATGGCTCCATGGCTTACATACCGGGCTTTGTCTAGCTGTCCGTCAGCGAACAGCCTGTAGACACCGATATCATGGAGCAGGCAGCCGGCACTTACAAGATCGACATTGATGCGTAGAGAAGGCGATTGTTCTATGCACCACAACGCTATCTCCTTCACTATCACCGAGTGTTGCCAATTCTCCCTGTATACGTCTTCGGTCGGTGCATACTTCTTGTGCAGCCTTCTGATATCCTCGATAGTTGGCAGGGCCATGCTGGATATTTTAGCATCACACCTTAATGACTTCGACCGAGGCGCAATTACATGATATGAGCCGATAGCAACAGCTAAAGCCACAAACGAGCAGCGCGAGCAGACTTTCCCTTTTCCCGACCATCACAGTATAGTAAAGGCATGAAAGTAGCAATCGTCGGTTTTGAAGTTGAGGGCAAGTCAGCCCTGCAATACTGGCTGGACAAGGGCGCGGACGTAACCGTGTGCGACCAAGATCCGGACAAAGTGGTGCCGGAAGGCATCCCGACACAGCTCGGCACGGGCTATTTGGACAATCTGGACCGGTTTGACATCATTGTGCGCACCGTGGGTATGCACCCGAACAAGATTCTTGAGAAAAACCCGGGTGTGGCAGAAAAAATCACGACCAACCTGGACGAATTTTTGAAAGTCAGCCCCACCCGCAACATCATTGGCGTGACCGGTACCAAAGGCAAAGGCACCACGAGCACGCTCATCGTCAAAATGCTACAGGCAGCTAGCAAGCATGCTTTCTTGGGCGGCAACTACGGCGTTCCGGCCTTCAGTTTCCTCAATGAGCTCACCCCAGACAGCTGGGTTGTGCTGGAGCTCTCCAGCTTTATGCTGTACGACATCACCCGCAGCCCGCACATTGGCGTCTGCCTGATGGTCGTGCCAGAACACCTGGATTGGCACGGCGACGCCGAAGATTATTTCCGCTCCAAATCCAACCTTTTTGCCCATCAAGGGCCGGACGACATCGCCATCTACTACGCCGACAACGACAACAGCAAACAGATCGCCAGCGCTGGTCCGGGCCGCAAAATCCCCTACTATGCCTCGCCAGGCGCCTACGTTGATAATGGAGAGATCAAGATCGACGGCGTTAGTATCTGTCGCACCGACGAACTCAAGCTGCTCGGCAAACACAACTGGCAGAATGCCTGCGCGGCCATAACAGCTTTTTGGCAGGTTGAGCAAAACGCGGACGCCGCCCGCGAGGTGCTCACGAGCTTCACCGGCCTGCCGCACCGCTTGGAATTCGTGCGCGAAGTCGGCAGCATACGCTTCTATAACGATTCGTTTGCAACTGATCCGTATGCAACCATCGCCGCAATCGATGCCGTTCCGGGCACCAAAGTGCCGATCATCGGCGGCTTTGAGCGCATGATCCCTATCGAAGACCTAACGAAGCACATCGCCGGATCGAGCGATGTACGCGCCGTGCTGCTCATTGGCCAAAGTAAGCAACGCGTCGCTGACGAACTTACGCGCGCAGGCTTCACTAACTTTCGCATAAGTGATGCTCAAACCATGACTGACATCGTGGCCGAAGCCCGCGAACTGGCCCAAGACGGCGACGCCGTCGTACTCTCGCCAGGATTTGCGAGCTTCGACCTGTTCAAAAACTTCGAAGACCGCGGCAACCAGTTCAAGTCCGCTGTGAACGAACTTACTTAGTCTGTGATTGTTCAGCCTTACGGCGGGCGGCGCGGATGACGTTTTCGAAGAGGGCGCAAACGGTGAGCGGGCCGACGCCGCCCTTGGTTGGCGTAATTGTTAAGTCGTCGCGTTCTTCATAGACTTCGGGCGCGACATCGCCGACGGTTTTGCCTTCTTCGCCTGCAACGCCCGCATCTACTACCACTGCCCCCTTTTTAATCATGTCCGGGAACAGAATAGCCGGGCTGCCGGTAGCCGTTATAATGACGTCGGCTTTCAGCGTTTCACTCTTTAAATCTTTGGTTTGGCGGTCCGCCACGGAAACATTGACGCCCGAGGCTCTCAGCATCTTCTCGAGCGGCGCACCGACCAGCTTGCCGTGGCCAACGAGCAGCACCCGCTTGTCCTTCAGATCAATGTTGTAGCCAGCAAGCAGCCACGAGATCGCCATCGGCGTGGCTGGGTCGAACTGGGCGTTTTTACCCAACGCGTCCACATCTTTTTCGGGCGAAACCAGATTGACTAACTCCTCGGTCTCCTCCGGCCGTTCCAGCGGCAGCTGTACGATGATGCCATGCACACTCTCATCTTCGTTCAACTTTTTAATCAGCGCTGGTACCTCGTCTTGTGGCACGCGATGCACGTCAACATCAATCAAAATGTCCGCGCCGTACTTTTGCTTCATCCGTACATACACGTTAATCGTCGGATGCTCAATCGTCAGCACAATCGCGAGCTTCGGCTGCACATGCCAGGCTTGGCGCAATGCCCGTACCTGACGCGCCTGCCGCTCCTTAATATACCCGGCCAGTTCCTTGCCGTTTAGGATTTTCATTCACCGAATTATAACAGATACACAACACTTGTGATAAGATAAGCCTACGTCTATGAGCAATCCATCCCATGAAACATACGGGGTTGTCAACCCTGAGTTGGCAACCAAATTTGCCCTGCTGGGCGCGCACACGGTTCGTGCCATGGCTTATGCGTATCTTGCACTCAATCCTGGATTCCGCACTCCGATAGAGGTAGGCGACGGCCTCTTACAGGATATCCAGACTACATCAAAAGAACGTTTCAGATTCGGTGAAACCATCCGCCAACAGCTCGACAACAACCTGGTTCCAGCATCTTTGGCAGTAACCGAGCGGGAACCGGTAAGCCGCGTAGGAGGCAGAGAAAGAACCGTCTATGCCGCCACAACAGAAAATAGACAGGAGCACCTGACAATGGCGGGTGCTGCTCTGGCATGGAGGCTGGG
>CALKHY010000154.1 GCA_937988795.1 uncultured Candidatus Saccharibacteria bacterium | reverse complement strand
CTTTGTATACAACCTCAGCTCGGGATCATCCAAGTCGACTATCTTCCATGAATTCTGGCATCGGTGGGACTACCTGCTGTCCGGCGGCTATGCCATGTACGACGACCCGTACTTTGAGCAGTTAAAGTTGGGCGCACCTTATGGAAATGGTATGGAGGATGTCGAAAAAGGTATCGTCGTCGCCCGTGACTACGGATATCTCGTTCTCGATGATTACGACGCAAAGTATGCAGAAGAGTGGGGGCGAGTCATGAGTCACGTCGGTGAGCCGGGGTGTTTGGCGGAAGCGGCGGCTGCCGCTGAAAGAATCATTGCTATCGGCAACCTGACTGTATTTATTTCGCCGTACGCCGCACAACTCAATGTTGTGGAACACAAGGCCGAAATTGGCGAAAAAATCGGCGCTGGCAACTACTACGACGTACTAAACATCTGGACGCCGGCCATCAGGGAGCAATTCCTGACCGAGCTCGCCCGTCTGGCCAACTACCGGCCGAACATTGCCGCCTTCTTTGTCGCCATGGCGGATCGCCGTTTTTCGCCGCAAGATCCGCATGACGTCTTCCAGCGCATTTGCACAGAACCGCAACGAAAAGGCGGCAATTAACAGAAATTATTCTACGATAACCGTGGCGCGGTTACTGGCGTCGTAGTGGTCATGAATGCCCCACGTGCCGGTTCTGTTTAATACCAGGCTTGCGCTTTGGCCCGGGGCGATGTCCGGGAAGTTGAGCTCCGGGTTGAGCGTGTGGGTAGGGTGGTTGTCGGACGACGGCGCTATGGCATCGTCGGAATTGTTAACAATCTTAAGAGCCCGGCCGGCCGGAATGGTCACCTGGGTCGGCGTAAAGCCCTGCTCGGTGTACGTCAGAGTTGCCGCCACCTCGCCTGGCCCCGCTTCTTTGTTCTCTTCAAAGACAGCAGGCTCATTGGTGCCGGTGTTTGTATCATTTCCGGTATTGCCACTATCATTGTTACCAAAGAGCAAGACCGCACCACCCGCAATAACCACGACGGCGACCACAGCAATGATGACACTAGTTGTTTTGTTCATACATACCCCCCTGTAAAGCGTAAGAGTATTATACAATACAAAGTATAGTATTGGGGGATAGTTGTATGTTACAAACCTTACACAAACTCCTGGACAAGCCCGGGCTGGCGCAGCTGTTGCTGCGGGTAGGGCTGGCGGTCATTTTGCTGTACGCCGCTATCGGGTCATTTGTAGATCCGCGCGAATGGGTCGGCTACCTGCCGGGGTTCATGACCGATATTGTTGACGCAAATGTCCTGCTTAATTTATTTGCGGTTTTTGAGCTCGCGCTGGCTGCCTGGCTGCTTAGCGGTGTATACACGCGCTATGCGGCACTCGTGACTGCTGTAATGCTGGCTGGCATTGTGCTTGCCAACTTTGACCTCTTTGCCATCACGTTCCGCGACATCGCTCTCATCTTCGCCGCCCTTGCCCTGGCAGCTTTATCCAAAGATTAGTGCGACGCAATCCACTGCTCGATAACAGCGAACGGCTCGCCGGCAGCATGCAGAAGGCCGGTTGCCAATGCGTCCACGTTGTCATACGTGCCAGCCTTCTCGATGGCAACAAATTAGCCAAGCGAGCTGCCGACTACCGCACTTTGGGGAACCAGCGAGATGCGCCTTACACAACCAACCACCTGGTACAACACATAAGCTTTCTCAGATGTAGATCGGCTAGCATGCTGTTGAATTTTGGACACGTTCGGGCATATACTGAACTGTGATTATTATAAGAGACTAAATCATCTAAGGAGAAAGGGATGAGAATTGCTGTAGTCGGCTTGGGGAAAATGGGGATCCAGATCGCGCGCAAACTGAACGAGGCTGGACATGAGGTAATCGGATACGATCTGAATGAAGAATTCATTCAGAAAGCTGCTGAGTACGGCGCGAAAGCAGCCTACTCGCGCGAAGAAATTATCGCAGCATTTGACAATGACCAGCCCGTTGTGTGGCTGATGATTCCTGCCGACTATGTTGATGAGGAGCTTGATAAATGGCTTGATGTGCTGCCAAAAGGCAGCATACTGATCGACGGAGGCAACTCCGATTACCGCTTGACAAGGGAGCGTGCCCAGCGCGTGACAGATGCCGGCTCACAGCTTATCGACGTTGGCACCAGTGGCGGCGTTTGGCTGTACGAAAACGGCGCATCACTCATGGTCGGTGGCGATGAAGCGTCGTTCCGCTTCATTGAGCCGATCTTGAAAGTCCTTGCTGCACCGTCAGGTGCGTACCAGCACTTCGGGGGCGCTGGTGCTGGCCACTATGTCAAGATGATCCACAACGCTATAGAGTACGGCATGATGGAAAGTCTGGCCGAAGGCTACCGCATGCTTAAAGAGGGCCCGTATAAAAACATTAACCTGGCTGACGCCGGCGAAGTATGGCAGCACGCCAGCGTCATCCGTTCGTGGCTGAACGAGCTGACTCGCGACGCCGTGCGCGAAAATCCAGAACTTGAAGGCATTGACGGCAAGGTTGCCGAAAGCGGCGAATGCCGCTGGACGCTCGAAACAGCCGAAGATCTTGGGATTGAACTGCCGGCCATCAAAGCGTCGTTCGATGTCCGCCTGTCATCGCTTAAGGGCAAAACCAACTTCGCTACCAAGCTTCTCGCCGCCCAGCGCAACAAATTCGGCGGCCACCCGCTCAATGTTACCCCGGGCACCGACATTGCAAAGAGCGGCGAGTAATTCAACAGCAACTTGCAATCCACTACCGGCGCGGTCATACTGTGAGATAGATCACACCTAACAGGGCGACGGCAAAGGTTAGCATGAAGTCCTACACTATCGAACAACCAACTATTCTCGTCATCGTCGGCATATCCGGCGACCTCTCCCGCCGCAAGCTCATCCCTGCCCTGCTCAAAATTTACAAGGCCGGCATTTTGCCGGAAAAGTTCCGCATCGTAGGCGTCAGCACCAACGATACCTCGCATGCGAACGTCTTCCCGAAAGACGACGATTCCGGCATGCAGGACAAAACCGAGATCATAACCATGGATCTTACCGATGTCCAGGCTTGCCAGAACCTTGGCGAACACCTGGACGGGATTGAGGAGGAATTCCAGGCAAGCGCCCAACGCCTGTTTTACCTGGCCGTGCCGCCGCAGGTATCGCCCGCCATCATCGAAAGTCTCGGGCAGGCGGGACTGCTTAAGCGGCGCGACACCAAACTGCTGCTTGAGAAGCCGTTCGGCGTGGACCTGGAGTCGGCGCTGGAGCGAGTGGAGCAGTTGCGCGCACATTGCGAAGAGGAGCAGATCTACCGTATCGACCACTATCTCGCCAAGGAGATGGCCCAGAACTTGATCGTCTTCCGCAACGGTAATTCGCTGATTAAACGCACCTGGAGCCGCGACTTCATCGAAAGCATCGAAATCATTGCAACCGAAGAAATCGGTATTGAGGGCCGCGCCGCTTTCTACGAGCAAACCGGCGCTTTGCGCGACTTTGTGCAGAGTCACCTATTGCAGCTTGCTGCGCTCATCCTCATGGAACTGCCGTCGAGCATCGAAAACTGGGATGATGTGCCCGAGCTGCGCCTGCGCGCGCTGAGCGCCATTGAACCGCCGCGCTACATCGAGGAACAGGTGCAGCGCGGCCAGTACATTGGCTACCGCGAGGAAGTTGGCAACCCTGATAGCACAGTCGAAACGTACGTTTCCATGACGTTGTACTCGCGCGACTGGCGCTGGCAGGGCGTACCGATCACGCTCACCACCGGCAAGGCACTGGACCAAAAGCGCACCGAAATCCGCATCCGCTATCGCCAGGAAGATTCCCTGCACGCCAACGAACTGGTCATGCGTGTCCAGCCGAACGAGGGCGTCACGCTGCACATGTGGGTCAAAAAGCCTGGGCATGAGCACGAACTACAGGAACTGCCGCTCAATGTCGCCTACGAACAGCACTTTTCGCAGCTGCCGGATGCCTATGAGCGCGTGCTGGCCGATGCCATGCTCTCCAACCGTGCACTCTTCACCACCAGCGAAGAAACCATCGCTGCCTGGCGCATCCTCGAACCGGTGCAAAAGGCATGGGCGATGTCCAGCGATGACCTGTTCTTCTACAAACCCGGCGAAGACCCAAAGAAAATCGGGTTGGTCATGCCCGACCCTGCCATGGATTCGCCCCTGCACTACATGCCGTTCGCAACCACGCGCTAAACAGCAATCCTGGCGCCCCTTTCCTGAAAATCCTCACTTTTGATGCTATAGCATCGAAAATTAGGATTGTGTGGAAAGTGTGATGCGGGATACATGTGAAAAATCTAACCAAGCTGCTATACTGAGTTTTAGAATATGCGTAAGAAGTTTAAGATCGCGGCTGCAATAGTGGTAGGGTTAGCCTTACTGGCCGCGCTGGCGCTGTTTTTGAAGTCGGTCAACGTTGCGGTGCTCGAGCCGAAAGGATTGATCGCGCAGGAACAGCGCAACCTTCTTATCTTTACGGTCATCCTGAGCCTGTTCGTTATCATTCCGGTCTACACTATGGCGTTTTTGTTCGCTTGGCGGTACCGCGAACACCACCGGACCTCGCGCCATGCGCCGGACTGGGAAAAGAACAACATCATCGAAGCAGTGATGTGGGGTGTGCCGATCGTCATCATCCTGATTCTATCGGTCGTCACCTGGCGCACCTCGCATAGCCTGGACCCGTTCCGTCCAATTGATTCAAATAAAAAGCCGCTGACCATACAAGTCGTATCGCTGCAATGGAAGTGGCTGTTTATTTATCCGGAGCAAAAGATAGCCACCGTCAACTACTTCCAAATGCCGAAAGATGTGCCGGTGACCTTTGAGATCACGTCTGACGCACCCATGAACTCATTCTGGATTCCGGAGCTGGGGAGCCAGATTTACTCCATGAACGGCATGGTTACCAAGGTCCACCTGGTAGCAAACGAGGTCGGGAGGTATAACGGCATGTCGGCCAACATCAGCGGTGCCGGCTTTGCGGATATGAAATTTGTGGCCGAGGCTGTGGAGCCCGCGGACTTTATCAAGTGGGTGGCAGGCATACAGAAATCTACAAACGAGCTTGATCTCGCCGAGTATGAGGAGCTTGCCAAGCCGTCGAGCCACGTCCACACCACCGAGTACGTTTTGGCAAAAGAAGACCTGCATCGTACAATTGTAATGAAGTACATGGCGCCAGCAGGCTCGTCTAAGGAAGGCGAGCATGCGGGCGGCCATGACCACGGAGGGAGCGGCCGCTAGGCTGAAGGTATTATGTGGAATCTGCTAGGTAGATTTTTCGCACACGGGGGAGCACACCACGAAACGCTGGTCGAACCAAAGTTCGACATTTTGCCGCCGCCGTTTGTCCTTGGCCTGACGGCCGTTGTTGGCGGTCTGCTGATCTTTGGCGCCCTCATGTACTTTAAGGGCTGGCAGTGGATCAAGAAGACAGCTATCTACATCTGGAAAGAATGGCTGACGTCGCTTGACCCCAAGAAGATTGGCATTATGTACATCATCGTCGCCGCGCTTATGGGGCTGCGCGGGCTGGCCGACGCCATCTTTATGCGCGCACAACAGGCGCTGGCCACCACTGACCTAAACGGCGTCATGACTTCCGAACACTTCCAGCAGGTATTTACGGCGCACGGCACCATCATGATCTTCTTCCTGGCCATGGGCCTGATGTTCGGCATCATCAACCTGGTGCTGCCCATGCAGCTGGGCGCGCGCGACGTTGCCTTCCCGTTCATGAATTCAGTGAGCTTCTGGCTGTTTACCGCCGGCATGATACTCATGAACCTCTCGCTCGTTTTTGGCGAGTTTGCGGCGACCGGCTGGCTGGCGTATCCGCCGCTGTCAGGCATTGAGTATAGTCCGGGTGTTGGCGTGGACTACTGGATATGGACGCTGCAGATATCCGGTATCGGTTCACTTCTGTCTGGCATCAACTTCTTCGTCACCATCCTCAAGATGCGTGCGCCAGGCATGAGCCTCATGAAGATGCCAATCTTTGCCTGGAGCGTGCTGTGCAGCATGGTACTGGTCATGTTTGTCTTTCCGATCCTGACCGCTACGTTGGCGATGCTCTCGCTGGACCGCCTGTTTGGCATGCACTTCTTTACGTCGGACTTTGGCGGCGACCCGATGATGTACATCAACCTCATCTGGGCATGGGGGCACCCCGAGGTGTATATCCTGGTACTGCCGGCGTTTGGCATTTTCTCTGAGGTTGTGCCGGTGTTCTCGCGCAAGCGGATGTTCGGTTACACCTCGATGGTATTCGCGCTCGTTGCTATTACGTTCCTGTCGTACATCGTCTGGCTGCATCACTTCTTTACCATGGGTGCCGGCGGCGACGTGAACGCTTTCTTTGGCATTGCAACCATGGCGATTGCCGTGCCGACGGGCGTCAAGATCTTCAACTGGTTGTTTACGATGTTCCGCGGACGAATTAAGTTTGCCTCACCCATGTGGTGGTTCATGGCCTTTGTGCTGGTCTTTACCATGGGTGGCGCTACTGGTGTGATGTTGGCTGTGCCGGCCATTGACTTCCAGGTGCACAACAGCCTGTTCCTGGTGGCACACTTCCACAACACCATCATCGGCGGCGTAGTGTTCGGTTTTATGGCCGGCATTACCTACTGGTTCCCCAAGTTTGCCGGATTTAAGCTGAACGACACGCTTGGTAAGATTGCGGCGAGCTTGTGGGCGATCGGCTTCGTGGTGGCCTTCGGTCCGCTGTACATCCTGGGACTGATGGGCGCTACGCGCCGGCTTGACCACTACGACCCGTCCTTGGGCTGGCAGTGGCTGTTTGCCGTAGCCGCCGTCGGCGTGGTGATTATTATCACCGGCGTGCTTACCCAGGTGCTGCAAATTATTGTCAGCATCATCCAACGCAAGAAAAATCTGGACACCACCGGCGACCCGTGGGACGGCCGCACGCTGGAGTGGTCAACCACCTCGCCGCCGCCGCACTACAACTTTGCCGTTACGCCCGTGGTTGACAGGATCGACCCGTTCTGGCACCAAAAGCACAGCCACAAGAAAGAGGCCGAAAAACCCAAATACGTGGACATCCTTATGCCCAAAAATTCGGCGGCCGGGATTATCATCGGCGGGTTTGCCTTGCTCTCTGGCTTTGCTATCGTCTGGAAGATATGGCCGTTGGTTATCGTGGGGCTGATTGGCGCGATTGTCACGCTCATCATCCGGGCGACCAGCGATGATACCGAGTATGTCATAACTGCCGACGAGCTAAAGCGGATGGAGGCTGCCCATCTGAAAGGGAGTGCCGCATGAGTGAGCCCAAAATAGCACCAGCGCTAGAAGCCGAACATCAGGCACATACCTACCAGAAGACCTACTTTGGCTTTTGGACATACCTGATGACCGACCTGATGCTGTTTGCTACGCTGTTTGCCACGTACGCAGTGCTGCACGACAACACGTGGGGCGGGCCGACAGCCGGCGAAATCTTCAGTATGCCGTATGTTTTGGTAGAGACCATGCTACTGCTCACCAGCAGCTTTACGGTCGGGCTGGCCATGCTGGCGATCCGCAGCGGCAAGAGGGCGCTGGCGCTTAGCTGGTTTATCATCACATTCCTCCTGGGCGCCGGCTTCTTAGGCATGGAGCTGTATGAGTTTAATAAACTTGTACACGAAGGCCTGGCCTGGCACGCCAACGCATTCATGAGCTCGTTCTTTACCCTTGTTGGCACGCACGGCGCGCACATTGCCGTGGGCCTGCTCTGGATGATTGTTATGATGGTGCGCCTGGCACAAAAAGGCATCACACCCAACGATGTCCGCCGCCTGACGCTGCTTGGCCTGTTCTGGCACTTCCTGGACATCGTCTGGATATTTATCTTTACGTTCGTATACCTAATGGGAGCAGCTAACGTATGAGCAAGCCAGAAACTCGTTCAGCCGGGCACGATCACGAGGTGACACACGGTTCGTACATATCGTACGTCGTCGGCTTCGTGCTGTCCGTGGCGCTGACGCTTGTTGCCTACTTTGCGGTTGTGAATGGCTGGATGACTGGCTGGAGTGTGTTGCTCTTTGTGACCGCGCTGGCAATCGCGCAGCTCCTGGTGCAGCTCCTGTTCTTCCTGCACATGAGCCAGGAAAAACGGCCCCGCTTCAACCTGATGACTTTTGGCTACGCCGTTATGGTCGTCGTTATCCTCGTCATCGGCTCGCTGTGGATTATGTACAACATGCGGTACAACATGGTGCACGAGATGACGCCCGAGGAGGTGGAGCAATTTATTATCGAAGATGAAGGGATTAAGTATTTAGAGAATGACCAGACCGATGAACACAGCCACTAGACTGGCTGACACAAAAACATGAAAGAAACCATCAAACTGTACTACAAATTAGCCAAGCCCGGCATTATCTACGGGAACCTGATGTCGGCGATCGCCGGATTTATGCTGGCGTCACAGCGCAACTTTGACCCTGACCTGTTTTTGGCCATGATCGCCGGTACAGCAATGGTGATCGGCTCAGGCTGCGTATTCAACAACTACATCGATCGCGGCATTGACAGCAAAATGAAGCGCACTGAGAGGCGCGCGCTACCGGCCGGACGCATCCCCTTGGTGAATGCCCTCATTTACGGCACCGTCCTTAGATCGGAAGAGCGTCGTGTAGGGAAAG
>CALKHY010000153.1 GCA_937988795.1 uncultured Candidatus Saccharibacteria bacterium | reverse complement strand
CGTCCTGGGCAGCTACGGATAGAGCGAGGAGTGAAGTCAACTACCCCCGGCTAAAGCCGGGAGCTTGTAAGTCGATACCGCTAGGCGGTACTGCCTACGATTGGCCGGTTGACAGCGGCCCGGCGGGATATTTCAACCGCCGCGAAGTGGTCAGCGTGGCCGACGCAGCCACACTCCACACAGGAGAAGGTGCTTTGATCGGGACGGTTCCGTTTGTCGATACAGCCGCAAGCCGGACAGGTGCGCGAGGTGTTGCGCGGGTCTACCGCGACGACCGGGACACCTGCCAGCGTTGCCTTGTACTCGATAAACGAACGCAGTTGAGCGAACGACCAGCTATGCAAGGTGGCGCGTCGGGCTTTTCGAGCCGTTACCCTCTCGCGGATGTGCGTCAAATCTTCCAACGCAATCCCGCGCGTAGTGCCTTGAGCCTTTTCCACAATGCGTTTACTGATGCGATGGTTGGTGTCCGTGGCGAAACGTTGTTCTCTACCCGCCAGCTTCTTCAGGTGGCGGCGGGCGCTATCCGTCTGTGCTGCTTGCAGTCTTTGGCGCAGGCGACGATGACGGTAGCGCACGCGCTCGATGCCCTTACCCTGATGCAGTTCGCCGTCGCTGTCGGTGGCGATGTTCGCAATGCCAAGATCAACGCCGAGCCAGCCCTCCGGGTCAATCGGCGCGTCGTCGGGGACGTCGCAGGTCGCGTAAATGTAAAACTCGCCCTTGCGATGCACCAGGTCGCTTTCGCCGCGCTGGTACTGAAGCAGCGCCAGTTGATGCGCGCCCGTCACGAACGGGATGGTCTGCCGACCGCCAAGCAACCAGATCGACACGGCGCTGTCGGCAAGGCGGAAGTTCAGGATGCGACTGTCATACGGTACAGCGCCAAGTTTGCGAAACTGCCGCTTCGTCTTTTTGTCCAGCTTGTAGGCGTCAACGACTTTGCCGATACAGCGGACGGCCAATTGCGCCGTCAGGTCAAAATCGGCCCGTACCGCGTTGTACGTCAGGCGATGCACCGGCACGCGGCCAAAGCGCTGTTCGGCCCATGCTCGCTCGCTGATGTAGTTGCAGGCGGCATTGGCGCGTTCCAGCGTGGCATACAGCAAGTCGCGCTGTTCTTCGGTGGGCTGAAGCTTAATCGTCGCGGTCAGTTTCATGCCCTAAGCATAGCACAGAATTTCTATACCGTCAACCTGTTGAAGCGAAAGGAGTGTCCGGCTTCCTCACCCCGCTGAAGCGGGGTGAGGAAGCCGGGATTTTCTATGACGCGGGGGCCGTCTTTCGCACCTTACGTGAGATTGCGGCTAAAAGCCATGTCGCGCTTCAACATCTCCCCGATGGAGTGGGAGAAGATGAGCGACCAGTGGAAAGCGGACCTGATAGCGTATGAGGAACGCCGCGCAAA
>CALKHY010000152.1 GCA_937988795.1 uncultured Candidatus Saccharibacteria bacterium | reverse complement strand
TTTTTTTTAATGATACGGCGACCACCGAGATCTACACTCTTTCCCTACACGACGCTCTTCCGATCTCGTCACTGTATTTGCGATTCCCTCCAGACCGTTTATCCATTGGGCGCGCAAACTATTGAGTTTTCCAAGGATGTCATATCGATTCTTCCGGCTGAGCTGCTGCGTAACCTTATGCATCTCGCTGGTATAGTATGTTTCGGCTGTCAAAAAGTTCGCATCCAGGCCATGGCCCAGCTCACGTATAGCCGCGTCGATGCCAGCAAAAAGTTCGCGGAAGTGCCCTCCGAAAGGTCCAAAGCGCGTACTACCAAGATGCCGCTGCTGGCTTGACGCTTCTCTAAAGCCGTCTTGCAGCAGCTGCTGGACCGCTCGCTGCTCGCCGGCTGATTCGGCCGAGACTGCCAACGCGCCTGCTTGTCTCGGTATGAGATGTAATGCGTCCTGCAGGACGGACTCGTGCAGGCTTTCTTGTGAATGTTTCATTATTAAATAATTATAAAATATATGAAATTAACGTGCCCTCAAATTTGTCTGCCTGTAACAGGATATAATCTAAACCGTAGGCTATTTACACCGTAAACTCTTTACGTTACAATAAGCCTGTCACTCGTGTGAGTTATTTTATATTCATGCGACTTTAATAAAACTAACTAAGGAGTCATTAATGGCAGACGCATTTGACCGTAGCAAGCCGCACATCAACGTCGGTACCATGGGCCACGTTGACCACGGCAAGACTACTCTGACCGCTGCGATTACCCACGTACTCGCTAAGCGGCTCCCAAGCAAAGTTAACGTCCCGAGGAACTACGAGGACATCGACAACGCTCCGGAAGAGCGCGCACGTGGTATTACCATTGCTACCTCGCACCAGGAGTACGAGTCGGAGAAGCGCCACTACGCTCACGTCGACATGCCTGGTCACGCCGACTACGTCAAGAACATGATCACCGGTGCTGCTCAGATCGACGGCGCCATCTTGGTCGTGTCTGCTGCTGATGGTCCGATGCCTCAGACCCGCGAGCACGTGCTGCTTGCCAAGCAGGTGGGCGTGCCGAGCATCCTGGTCTTCCTCAACAAGATGGACCTGGCAGACCCAGAGCTGGTCGACCTGGTCGAAGAGGAAATCCGCGACCTGCTCGCCAAGTACGAGTTCGACCGCAACGCGCCGATCATTCGCGGTTCTGCTGTCAAGGCTCTCGAAGGCGATGCTGCTGCTGAGGACGCTATTATGGAGCTCGTCAAGGCTATGGACGAGTACTTCCCAGAGCCTCAGCGCGACCTGGACAAGCCGTTCATGATGGCTGTCGAGGACGTCTTCTCGATCAAGGGTCGTGGCACCGTTGCTACTGGTCGTATCGAGACTGGTATCGTCAAGGTAAACGACGAAGTCGAAATCGTCGGTCTTCGCGACACTCAGAAGAGTGTTGTAACCGGTGTTGAGATGTTCAAGAAGAGCCTTGACCAGGGTCAGGCTGGTGACAACGTCGGTGTTCTGCTGCGCGGTATCGAGCGCGACGACATCGAGCGCGGTCAGGTACTGGCCAAGCCAGGCAGCATTACTCCTCACACCGAGTTCGAGGCTGAGGTGTACGTCCTCACCAAGGAGGAAGGTGGTCGTCACACCCCGTTCTTCAAGGGCTACAAGCCTCAGTTCTACTTCCGCACCACGGACGTAACCGGTGAGGTTGAGCTGCCGGCTGACAAGGAAATGGTCATGCCTGGTGACACCGTAACCTTCAAGGTTAAGCTGCTGCAGCCGATCGCTATGGAGCAGGGTCTGCGCTTCGCTATCCGCGAAGGTGGCCGCACCGTCGGCGCTGGTGTTGTAACCAAGATCATCAAGTAGTTGCAGCACCTATTCATGAACGGGCGCTAGCAGTAGCGCCCGTTTTCTTTTTGGGTGTACAATGAAGGTATGAGTTTGACGCAAAATGACTTACTGCAGATACGTGCGATCGTACGAGAAGAGATTGATCGTGCGGTTGGCCCTCTTGCTAGTGAAGTCAAGGCTCTGCGCGAAGATGTGAAAGAAATCTACGACATGATCAAGGCCTTAGAGAAGAGGGTTGCAAATCTAGAGAAGCAGGCCGTGATTATCGACGAATCATTTGCCAAGCTGCCAGTTAAAGAGCAGATATTGCGGATGCACGCCATGATCGTGGAGCTGGCCAAGAAAGAAGGCGTTGTTTTACCTAAGTAGTTGTTGTATAATCTCCTCTACAAATTAATCGCGGTGAGAACTCGTTCGGTCACTCATCACTCCGAAAGAGGTTACATCGCATCCTTCTTCGCTAAAGCTACGAAGGATTAAGAAAAAGGAGTAAAAATGCCAGAATCCAAAAAAGACCAAAAGCAGCGGATTCGCATCCGCCTAAAGGCGTATGACCACAAGGTCATCGACCAGGCTGCCAAGCAGATCGTAGACACTGCACTTCGCACTGGTGCTACCATCGCTGGGCCGATCCCGCTGCCCACCGACCGCAGCCTCTTTACTGTGGTCAAAAGTCCACACATCTTCAAAAAGGGCCGCGAGCAGTTCGAGATGCGCATTCACAAGCGCCTCATCGACGTCACCGACCCAACACCAAAAACCATCGACGCGCTGACCAACCTCTCGCTCCCAGCAGGTTGCGACGTCGAAATAAAGATGTAACAAAACCAAACCATACTACAGAAAAGCTGCCAAGAAATTTGGCAGCTTTTCACTTTTTGAGTCCGTTGCGTTCAGGTGTCGTGATCTCTTTTACATCGCAAAGTACGACAAACATGTATAGTCGTTTGCATGAAAGGCAGGCAGCAGGATATATCTCCAAAGAGTAAAGCAGCAGAACAAACGGATCTTGAAGACGCACTTGTGTCTGTTGGCAAGCCGCTTTGGGAGCTGGGGATTAATGAGCTGGCCGGGCGGAACTTGGAGACTGCAGGGCGCAATGAGGTGAATGAGATGCTCAAGCAGGGGTGGATACTGCTTCATATCTACACCTTGCGCTATCCAGAGCGAGAGAATCCGCGCGGACCGCGTGTTGTGTGGCGCGAGCGGCCGATGGCCATTCTCGGACGCCGCACCTAGTGTGCTATAGTGGCACTATGACAATGCAGTCCGAACTCATCGTATTTGTAGATGAAGATGGCCAGCCGACAGGCGAAACCGGCCCTAAGCTAGAAAGCCACACTGATAAAACCCGCTTACACTTGGCGTTCTCGTGTTATATCTTTCGCAAGCGTGATAATAAGTTCCTCGTAACACAACGCGCGCTCAGCAAGAAAGTATGGCCGGGCGTGTGGACCAACAGCTGCTGCGGGCACCCCCTCCCCGGCGAGCCGGTCCACGCCGCGGTGATCCGCCGGCTCGCCTTCGAGCTCGGGCTCCAGGTTGAGCGGGTGGACCTGCTGCTGCCGGACTTCTCGTACCGCGCGGTCATGGAGAACGGGACCGTGGAGCACGAGATCTGCCCGGTCTACCGCGCCGTGGTCTCCGTGGACGCGCGGCCCAACCCCGACGAGGTCGCGGAGGTGAAGTGGCTGCCGTGGGACTCCTTCGCCGAGGGGGTGCTGAGCGGGGCGATGCCGATCTCCCCATGGGCGAGGGAGCAGATCCCGCTGCTCGTCGCGCTCGGCCCGGCCCCGCTCGCCTGGCCGGTGGCCGACGAGGACCGGCTTCCCCCGGTGGCGCGGCCGCTCGCCCGGTGACGCCCGCCGGGCCCGCGCGGCACGGGTCCGGCTCACCGCGGGAGGCGTGACGGGCGCGGGGCGCCGGCCGCCGGGAGAGAGAGCCGGGAAAGACACGAACGCCCCGGCTCGGCGCGCGCCGGAACCGGGGCGTTCGCGACGTCTGAGATCACTGCACGGTCAGGTCGCCGGCGTCAGACGGCCGGCATCCGGCCGGGGCACCGTATCGGCGCCCGGCCGGGGCGGATCAGCGCTCGATCTCGCCGCGGATGAACTTCTCGACGAGCTCGCGCGCCTCGTTGTCCGAGTACTGCACCGGCGGCGACTTCATGAAGTACGACGACGGCGAGAGCAGCGGGCCGCCGATGCCGCGGTCCAGGGCGATCTTCGCGGCGCGGATCGC
>CALKHY010000151.1 GCA_937988795.1 uncultured Candidatus Saccharibacteria bacterium | reverse complement strand
CCTTTTCTTCGGCAATCTTGGTGAGCTGCTCCTGGGTCAACTTCTTGGCGATCTTTTCGCTGTTAGGGCGGCCGCTGCCCTTTTCGATGCCCAGAGCCTTGCGGATCTTGTCGTCGGTGGGTTCACCAACAACGCGCCAGCTCATGGTGCGGTCTTCGTAAATAGTGATGTGAACAGTCAGGGTTTCACCCTGGCGGTCCTTGGTTTGCTCGTTGAACGGGTTGATGAAGTCCATCATGTTCACGCCGTGCTGACCAAGGCTGGAACCCACGGGCGGCGCGGCAGACGCCTGGCCGGCGCGGATTTTCATCTTGAGGTTTGCTTTTACGGCTTTTGCCATAAGTTAGTCTCCTTTAACGAACAGCGTATTAGAAGCCCGCTGTTCTCCTACCTTTAAGTAGTGCGTAACAGATACATTTTACAACACGGCGGCAATTTTGTCTATTACTGAGAGGCTGCTGGTTGACGGGTTTTAAGCCGTTGTCGCGGCAGGCAATAGGCGGCATGTCCTGCCGGCGTGCAGACAGACGTTGCCTGCGATCCGGCATATCTGGATCGGGGTCGGAACCTCCTCGCGGAGCACAGGGCTCACGGCTACGTCGCCGGAAGCACCAATACTTGCCGCGCCCATTAATCGGGCATTGCAGGAGGATTGGGATTGTTCGGCCATTTCTTTGCACAGCCCCACGACCAGCGTGTCGCGTCGTACTATCTTCATGGCCGTAATCGTAAGAATCGTGGGCCGCTTCGGCAGTAATATTTCTTACTGGGAATTTTGAGGGTTATCCTCTTGGGGCGGGTTCCCTTGCACGACGATAGCCGCTAATTTCAGAAGACAGGCACTGTATTTCTGGCATGGATTTACGGGGGGTCCTAGCTCAGAAACGGTCATTATGGTAGCTGGGAGTTCTGCGATCACTGCGCAGTCTTGCTGCCTGCCGCCCATGCTCTCTTTGCAGTACCCACCAACTATTTTCAGCTCTAACGACATTGACTACACCCGCTTTACCTGGAGGCTGTCGAGTTCGACCGGGGTTTCGCGGCCAAACATGTTGACGAGGACCTTGATTTTACCCTTGGCCGCGTCGATCTCGTTGATGGTGCCGTCGAAGCCCTTGAATGGGCCGTCGGTGATGGATACCACCTCGCCGATGCGGTAATCGATCTTGTGCTTGGGTTGCTCAAGGCCCATGCGCTTCTGGATTTTTTCGATTTCTTCCTGGCTGATTGGTGTCGGTTCGGTGCCACTGCCCACAAAGCCGGTAACGCTCGGCGTGTTGCGCACGATGTACCAGGCGTCTTCGCTCATCTTCATCTGTACCAGCACGTAGCCCTGGAAGATGCGCTTTTCGACCACGCGGCGCTTGCCGTTCTTGATTTCAATCATTTTCTCCTTGGGTACGAGGACCTGGAAGATTTTGTCCTTCATGTCCAAGGATTCCGCACGCTGGCGGATAGCCTCGGCGACTGCCTCTTCGTAGCCGCTGTAGGTGTGAATGGCGTACCATTGTTTGCTTGAGTCGTATCGTTTGGCGCTCATGTCCTTACCCGATTATTAGTTTCTTAAATACTTTATCCAGCCCGAAGTCGACAACTGCGACCAAGGCGCCGAATATAACCGAAAAGATAATCACGGCAAGCGTCAGCTGCCATGTCTCGCGGCGGCTTGGCCAGGTGACCTGGCGCAGTTCTTTCCAGCTTTCGCGGAAATAGGCCGGCCAGAGGATCTTGCCGATGATCTTGAAGGCCTTGAATTTTCTGAGCCAGCGGCCGGATTTAGCAATCCCGCGGCCGATCCAGCGGAACGGCGCTGCGATGTACCGTAAAGCCAGGTGCAAAACGCCAGTCTTCTTCGGCTTCGCCTGGCTGGCTTTTTCAGCCTTTTCGCGTACGGTTTCGGCCCGTTTGACCATCCGCCTCTTTGGTTTGGCTTCTTCTGCCATGTCTCTCCCCTAAAAACTAAAAAAGCTTACTAAACAGTAAGCTCCAACAAAGTCAAGCATACCGCAGCGTGGCGAGTTTCGTCAAGTAGATCACTGCTTCCCTGCATCATGCCGGCGGGCTATGTCGTACAGCAGCAGTCCGGCAGCGGTGAAGAACGCCAGATTGGCCGGACCGGAGTCGATGACTTCGGTTACGACGATGCCGGACAGCCCTATGGCGCCCAAAGCCTCGGCGATGTCGGTGTAACTGAAAGGAAACTTGCGTTCCAGACTGCTCTTTGGCTCGTTGGGTTGTTCGTGCCTCCCCATAGAGGCCAGTATGCCGTTCGCGGGGTCGGTCGACAGTCATGATTTTTACGTGCCGCGCGGGGGCACGGGCACTTTCGCTGCTTTTCGTTCCTGCGGTATAGTTGATATATATGACGCTTTTGTTTGTGCTCTTCGGGGTGGGGCTGCTGCTTGAATTGTTGCTCCATGTGCCCGGCATTCTCTGGCGCAGTCGGAAATTTCTGGCGGCTGCCTCACTGTTGGTTACAGCTTTTGCCAGTGGCATGCTGCTGGTGGCGTATTACGATACGCTGTGGTCTATCTTGTTGTTGCTGGCCAGCTTTTACCGGATGTTTAACTGCCTTCGGATAGTCGAGGGGCGTATGCACGAACAATATCTGCAGCGCGCCACCTTGCGCACTACCGTGGCGTTAGCCTTGATTCAGGGGCTGGTTGGGTTGCTCTGGTGGGGATGGTTACACTGGGATGAGACAGAACACTTTGTTTGGCTACTGATTGCGCTGTCGCAGCTCGGCGCGGCGCTGGTGCTGTTTTCTTCGACTACGAGGAGACTTCGGCGAACCGCCTGGCCGGCGCGGGCGCAGCATCTGTCGGACAGTGAGCTGCCGACGCTGACCGTTGCCATCCCTGCCCGGAATGAAACCGATGATCTGCAGGCATGCCTGGAGTCGTTGATTGCCAGCGATTACCCCAAGCTCGAGATCCTAGTGCTCGACGACTGCTCGCAGAACCGCAGAACGCCGGAAATTATCCGTAGCTTTGCGCACGCCGGCGTGCGGTTTATCGAGGGTAAACCGCATAAACCGTCGTGGCAGCCCAAAACCCAGGCGTACGCTCAGCTATTACACGAAGCCAACGGCGAATATGTCGTCTTTTGTGGGGTAGATGCCCGCTTTGCGCCGGCCAGCCTCAGACGGTTGGTTGAAGTATTGCTGCACAAGCGTAAGACAATGCTCTGTCTGCTGCCGCGGCGCGCCCCAAACATGAGAAGTCGTTTTGCAACCGTGCAGGCTATGCGTTACGCGTGGGAGCTGGCGCCGCCGCGTCGTTTGTTCCGCAGGCCGCCCGTGCTCAGCAGTTGTTGGATTGCGAGGCGCGAAGCCCTCAAACAGGCAGGTGGATTCGAGGCCGTGGCTCGTTCCATCCTGCCCGAGGCGCATTTTGCCAAAGTGCTTTCCGGTAAAAACGACGGCTACAGCTTTATGCGCGGCAGCGCGCGTCTGGGAATATTGAGCGTCAAGCCGGCGCACGCACAGCACGATACCGCCATCCGTATGCGCTATCCACAGCTCCGCCGCCGGCCGGAAAACGTCTTTGTGCTTGGCCAGGCGTACGGATTCTTTCTCCTCATGCCATTCGTGTTGGCGGTTGCTGGCTTTTGGGTGCCGATCGGCGCCGCGGCCCAAGCGGCAGCTACACTTGCTGCCCTGCTGCATACGCTCGCTTTCTTAAAGATAGTAACTGCTACGCGCACCGGCACAGCCTGGCTTGGCGCCATTGCCCTGCCCTTTGGTCTGTTGTACGATTTGGCGCTTCTGCATATCTCGATGTGGAAATACGAGTTCTCAGTGATCGAGTGGAAAGGCCGCAATATTTGCATCCCTGCTATGAGGGTGATCTCTCATTTGCCAAAAGTTTAACAAAATGATATAATACTATAATGAGCCTGCATGAGGATTTAAAGTACCTTATCCCGGGTCAAGCCGAACGGGAGGTTCCGCGGCGCGCAGAC